>NZ_DASZKT010000070.1:0-2451 GCF_035552695.1 Actinospica sp. | reverse complement strand
GACTACGTGGTGATGATCAGGGCAGGCCGGCTTGTCCACCAGGGGAGCGTCGCGGAGCTGCGGGCCACCCAGCAGGCGGAGTTCCTGGTCGCGCCGGAGCACGACGCGGACCGCCACCCGCTAGCCGGGCTCTTGCAGCGGGCGGGCTGCACGGTGACGTCGGGTAACGCCGAGGGCTTCCTGCTCGTCGAGGCCCCGGGCGTCAGCGCGGCGGACCTGAACCGGCTCGCCGCGCAGAACAGGATTACCCTGCGCCAGCTCACCGAGCGCACCCGCAGCCTTGAGCGGGCGTTCTTCGCGCTGACCGGCACGAAATCGGCCGACGTACCTGAGGACCAGGAGATGGGAGCGATCAGATGATGTGGGCCGCGTTTACCAGCGAGTGGACCAAGCTGCGGCGGCCAACGCTGTTCCTTTCGACCTTCCTCGGGCTGGCCGCGGCGGCCTCGCTCTTCGTGGTCCTGATGTTCTCCCAGGCCTCGGCGAACGGCGGAATAGTGTCGCTGCATCAGCTTGCCCAGCCGAACGGCCTGGTCATCGGCGTCGCGAGGGCCGCCATGCTGCTCGGCGTCGTGGCGTTCGGCATAGCGGCCTCGCAGGTCGCGAGCGAGTACAGCCTCGGCACGCTGCGCCAGCTTCTCGTGCGCCAGCCGCGCCGTACCGTGCTGCTGGCCGGCAAGATGCTCGGCGTGATCACCTTCCTAGTGCTCGCGCTCTGCTTCGCCGCGGTCGTCGCCTTGATCGTGGCGGTGGTGGCCGCCCGCACTCGTGGCGTCTCGACGAGCGCATGGTTTACGGGAACGGGGCTCGGCGACCTGTTCCGCGAACTCGGCGACCTCGTGCTCGCCACGATCGGCTATAGCGTGCTCGGGATGGCGCTCGGCCAGTTCGTCCGGTCAGCCGTGTTCGCGGTTATCGTCGGCTTCGCCTGGCTGATCGCCGTGGAGAACATCATCACGCGCATCGTGCCAAGCACCCAGCAGTGGTTGCCCGGCGCGTCGATCCTCGCGGTGGCGTCCGGCGGAGGCCAAGGCGTGAGCTACCCCCACGGGCTGATCCTCGGCGCGGTCTACCTCATCGTCGCGATCGTGGCGGCGATGACGGTCTTCCTCCGCAGCGACGTGACGGCCTAGTACGGCAACGGCCTTTAGGTGAGCTGGTAGCCGCGTCACCGGTAGTGGCAGATCCGCGCTGGTACTGGCGGCGTCGGCGGCACCGTGCCCGTTGCGTGCGTCCGGTCAGAGGGTAAACCAGGGTGTTTCGCGGTTACTCACGGACACTCGGGCACGCGGCCTGACCCGCGTTTAGGCTGGCCGACGGCCCCGCACGCAGGGCCTTCCAAGCTGGTTATGCGGGTTCGATTCCCGTCGCCCGCTCAGATCATCCAGGTCAGACCTTCGCGCCACGAAGAATGCTCAGGGCTGGGACACGGCGTTCGCTACGGACCACTTCGGTCCGTTCCTGTTGACCGAGGCGCTCATGCCGCATCTCCCTGACGGCGCGAACGTGGTGTTCGTCTGCTCCGGCGTCGAAGACCTCGAGCGCAAGCCCGCCGTGGCCGCTGGGTTCCGGGGCGGCCGCTACATCTCTGCCGAGGCGAGCGCGCGCGGCGAGTGGAAGCCCGGTGGTTCCGCCCTTCCCGGCGGCGACGCCTACGCGACGTCGAAGCAATGCAACCTCGCGACGGTGATGGCGTTCGCGCGCGAGACTCCGCGGTTGCGCTTCAACGCCGTCGAACCGGCCTTCAGTCCGGCCACGAGCCTCTCGCGCGACGCGAACGTCCTCCTGCGCTTCCTGGGGAAGTACGTACTGTCGTTGCTCGCCCCGTTCATCAAGTACTGGAGCACTCCGGCGCGGGCCGCGAAGGTCATCACGAACGCCCTGCTGAACGAGTCGGGAGGGACCGGCGTCTACTACGACGACCGGGGCCAGCCGATGCTCGGCTCGACGCTGGTGCGCGACCCGAAGTTTCAAGACCGCGTCGTCGCAGAGACGCGCGCTCGACGGTCTTGGCCTGAAGCCAGGGGTCTGGGACGTGCCGGGTTAGCGGTCCGCATCATGGTGTGCGGTCTCATTCAGTGCCCGGCGGGCGCGCACGATCGGCAGTGGATCGAGCGGGTGACGGATCACATGCCGCACGATGGCGCGCGGGACCGTGCGCGTAAAGAAGACTCCCACGTCGATGGACTGCCGCACCGCACGTACGTGTTCTCGGGGCAGTCCGGAACGGATCACCCCCTGGCTCAGATCGTTGAGATCCGCCCGCCGGAAGGCCTCGGTGAGCGTCGCATGTCGCCCTTGGTACGGAGTTAGATGGTGGTGCTTGGCGACTATCACCGCGAGCTCCTCGGCCCACGCGTCGCGGCCGGTGCGCTGCAGCCACGCCTCCATGGTGCGGATGGACGGCCCGAGATAGTTCAGCGATCGGAATACGTCGATGTCGTGGAACGC
>NZ_DASZKT010000069.1:0-29688 GCF_035552695.1 Actinospica sp. | reverse complement strand
GGGGCGGCAAAACCCCCCCCACCACATATCGTCGTGCGCGACGACGCCGAGATTCCGTGGTCTCAGGGACCCGGCGTGGCCCCCGGGAAGTCCGCCAGCGGTTTCCCTCCCCAGGTCTTGCCGGGAGCGTACTGCCTCACCCAGTCGGGCGATACTCCCGCCGGGTCGACGATCAACGCACGTCATCGTGCTGGAAGATCGATCCCGGGACTGTTCGCCACGGACTGAATAAGAACGGATATGCATACATGAACACGACGCGACGAAGTGCTCTGGGTGCGGCCCTCGCGGCGCCCCTGCTGACCAGGTTCACCGGTACCGCGTCCGCCGACGCCGCGCCGGGCAAGCTCGGTTCGATCTCGGACGGCTGGGTCGAGGTCCGCTGGACGCAGGAGGCCCAGACCCAGCTGGAGAAGTTCGGCGCGGTCGTCGAGGCGGTGGCGCCTGCGCGCCTGGTGACCGACGCCAGCGGGCCCGGCGTGCGCTTCCCGGTCCGATCCGGGGCCGGCGACCCGTCGCTGACCGAGCTGCCGAAGGCCCAGGGCGACGGCGCTCTCGAAGGCGGGATCGTGGTCCGCACGGCGAACGGCAGCGTAACGCTGACCGAGCTGAGCAGCGACCTGCGCAGCGAGCTGGCCGCCGGGAAGTGCCTGGTGAACGGCGTCAGCGCCGGGCACGATGCGGCCGTCCGCTGCGGGCTGGCCGAAGGCGTGCTGACGACGGAGAGCGTGCCGCCCGGAAAGCCGATGAAGGTCCGGCTCGCCGACGTGCCGCTGCGACCCACCGGCGAAGCACTGGATGTCTACACCGCCGTGCTCGGCGCCCCGCCGATCACCGCTGACACGGTACTTGCGCATCTGACCGCGGAGGGCGTGTACCACCCGCCGACGGCGTGACCGGATCTCCACCGAAGCTGCGCCGGCGCTGCGCGTACGTGGCGACGGCGCCGCGCAGCTTGACCAGGCCGAACTCCGGCCAGGGCGCGGGATCGAAGATCAGCTCCGCGTAAGAGAGCTGCCACGGCAGGAAGTTGCTGATCCGCTGCTCGCCGGAGGTGCGGATCAGCAGGTCGACGTCCGGAAGTTCGGGCACGTAGAGATGCCGGGCGAGGTCGGCGGGGCCGATCTCCTCCGGGCGGATCTTCCCCGCGACCGCCTCGGCCGCCAACGCCCGTGCGGCGGCGGCCAGCTCGTCCCGCCCGCCGTAGTCGAGACACAAGGTCAGCGTCAGCGCCGTGTTGTTCGATGTCATACTCTCCACCAGCGCCAGCGGGGCGACGAGCGACTCATCGAGACGATCTCGGCGTCCGCACCAGCGCACCCGTACGTCGCGCTCATGCAGCCACTCGGCACACCGGGCCATGGCGCCGGCCATCGTCTCGAACAAGGCGGCCAGCTCATCGGGGGAGCGGTTCCAGTTCTCCGTGGAGAACGCGTACACGGTCAGATGCCGCACACCCAGCCGCAGTGCGGCGTGCACCGTGCGCGCCACGGCCCACTCCCCGGCACGATGCCCGCGCGCGGTCGGCAAACCGCGTTGCGCGGCCCACCGCCGATTGCCATCCATGATCACCGCCACGTGGTCGGGAACCGGGCCCACGTCCAGCAGCCTCGGGACCCCCTCACGGGCAGTGGTGGACGTCAGCGGCGCGACCCCTTTGATCAGCGCCCGAGAACGCAGGAGTTCGACCTCGTCGAACTGCACCTGCGCGCCGAGGATCACGGTCTGCAGAAACGGCTGGTAGTCGCTCGCCACGAGCTCGACCGCCGGAACCGCCCGCTCCAAGAGCTCACGACCATGCGAGAGCTGAATCCCCACCAGCTCGTCCAGCGCCGCACGCCGCTCATCCCGCTGCAAGTCCTCAACTCCCAACCCCAGCCGACGTAGATCGCCCCGCGGCAGATAACACCGTCCAGCCCTGAGATCAATAGGAAGATCCTCAAGTACATCCACAAACTGAAAAACCTCACCGACGGCCGACAGTTCCGCCGCCTGCTCCCTGCCCAACCCCAGCAGCGGCCCCCAAAGCTCCGCGATCACCCCGCTGATCCCGCGCAGATACCGCCGCAGGTCCGCGAACGTCTCGAACTCCGGAGCCGACGCGCAGTCAGCCCGCATGCCGTCGAGGAACTCCTCGAACGCCGCACGGTCCAGGTCCCACCTCCGCGCCGTATCGACCAAGGCCCGCCGCAGCGGATGGTCGCTGAGTCGGCTGGCTCTGCTGGCTCCGCTGGCTCCGGTGACTACGCCGCGTCCGCCGCGTTCGTCACCCCCGTCACCGTCACTGCCGTCGCCGTCACCTCCGGCGCGTTCGTCACCCTCGCCGCCTCCGCCGCGTCCCCCGCCCCCGCCGCGCAGATCCGCCATCGTCTCGGCAGTCCACCGCGCCAGACGTCGCTCGCGCTCCGCAGGCTCGCCCTCGTCCGCGATCCGATCGCTCCGCGACGCGAAGGCATGCAGCGCGTGCATATGGGGCCTGACCTCGGCAGGCAGCACCTCAACCGCGGCCCACACCGCCGGAAGGAACTGCCGCACCTCGGCCGCACACGCCTCGTACGACGCGTGCAGCTCGACTGAACCAGTGAACGTCTCGCTCTTCACGAAGCCACTAACGACGAAAGCTGAGTAAGGTTTCTTGACAACTCGATGGTCTAGTCCAATCATTTGCCTCACACCGGCCGGTGTCAGCACCCCTCCTTCTGTCCCACCATCCGCTCGGGAGAGGCCCATGCTCCGACCACGCCGCAAAGCCCTGGCGACAGCCTGCTCAGCATTCCTCCTGGCCGCCGCCTCGGCCGGCCTGACCGTGCTCACGGCCGGCGGCGCCTCGGCCGCGACCGTGAACACGCCGCTGCCCGCGCACGTATTCGCCCCGTACTGGGAGGCCTACAGCGGGGACGACCCGCTCGCCGAGTCCCAGGCGTCCGGCGACAAGTACCTGACGGCCGCGTTCCTGCAGACCGCCTCGGCCGGCTCCTGCACCGCCTACTGGAACGGCTCCAGCAGCCAGCCGATCGCCGCCTCGACCTGGGGCAGCGACTTCGCGACCATGCAGGCCAACGGCGGCAACATCATCCCGAGCTTCGGCGGCTACGCGGCCGACCACGACGGGACCGACATCGCCGACAGCTGCACCAACGTCAACTCGATCGCCGCCGCGTACGAGAGCGTGATCACCACCTACAACGTCTCCCGGATCGACCTCGACATCGAGGACAACTCGCTGACCAACACGGCCGGCTACACCCGCCGCAACCAGGCGGTGGCCCAGGTCGAGTCGTGGGCCGCGGCCAACAACCGCTCGATTCAGTTCTCGTACACGATGCCCACGACGAACACCGGCCTCACCTCGGGCGAGGTCAGCATCCTGCAGAACGCGAAGTCCGCGGGCGCCACGGTCAGCGTTGTGAATATCATGACGTTCGACTACTACATCGGCACGACGCAGGAGATGGCCACCGACACCGAGTCGGCCGGCCAGGGCCTCTACAGCCAGCTGCAGTCGCTCTACCCGAGCGACACGTCCGCCCAGCTGTGGGGCATGATCGGCATCACCGAGATGGTCGGCATCGACGACTACGGCGCCGCCGAGACCTTCACCGAGGCCGACGCGTCCACCGTGCTCACCTGGGCCGAGTCGAAGGGCATCAGCACCCTGTCGTTCTGGGCGCTGGAGCGGGACAACGGCGGCTGTCCGGGCACCGGCGGCTCCGACTCGTGCTCCGGGATATCCCAGTCCACGTGGTACTTCAGCAACAAGTTCGCCCCCTTCACCAGCGGCTCGACCACTCCGACCAACAGCTTCTCGGTCTCCGCGTCCCCGAGCTCGGCATCCGTCGCGGCGGGTTCGAGCACGACGGCGACGGTGAGCACGAAGGTGACGTCGGGCTCGGCACAATCGGTGGCGCTGAGCGCGAGCGGAGCCCCGTCGGGCGTAACAGTGTCCTTCAACCCCAGCTCGGTCACCGCCGGCAACTCGTCCACAGTGACCTTCGCGACCAGCTCATCCACCGCGAGCGGCACCTATCCGATCACGATCACCGGCACCGGACCGTCGGCCTCCGCGACGACGACCTACACGCTGACCGTCACCGGTGGAACCACCGGCGGTGGCGGCTCGCTCGCCAACGGCAACTTCGAGACCGGCAGCCTCAGCCCTTGGACCTGCCAGTCCGGCGACGCCGTCCAGACCACGACCGTGCACTCCGGCAAGTACGCCCTCCAAGAGTCCCCGACCGGCAGCGCCACCGGCGAATGCGACCAGGCGGTCACGCTGCAGCCGAACACGTCCTACACCCTCAGCGGCTACGTCGAAGGCAACTACGCCTTCATAGGCGTCTCCGGCGGCGCGACCACCGACACCTGGAGCTCCTCGAGCTCGTGGAACAAGCTCTCCCTGACCTTCACCACCGGCTCCTCCGGCGCCGTGACGGTCTACATCCACGGCTGGTACTCCCAGGGCACCATCTACGCCGACGACTTCACCCTCACCGCAGGCTGAGCTAAGTCGTGCGCAAGTGCGGGCCGATCCGATGATCGGCCCGCACGGGCCCGCTCCTCCGGTCGGCTCCTGACGCAGTAGCAGATGTGAAGCCGAGCCTGCTGCCTCGTGCCGCTCTATCCGGTGCCCGTGGGTGGGCTGGGGGCCCGCGCCCCGCCCACCCTGCGCCTGGCACCGAGCGCAATCCCGTAACGTCGGCGCCCTCATACACGAGCAGTCTGACCATACGTGCCGAGTGGAGTGGTTGAACGGGCAGAGTCTGCGCGAAGGATTCGCAGGGATCGGTGTATCGGGGCTATTGTCTGAATAACGTCAAACTCCTGTCGGCAGAATACGATCGGCGGCCTTCTTTCCGCCGGGCGCGAGTAACGCCGGAAACTTGGCTGCCGCCGTAATTCTGCCGGAAACCCGGAGAGGGTATATCTCATGGCCATTCGCATCAAGGCACTACTTGGATTGACCGCGGCGGTCATGTCCACGTCCGCGCTTCTCCCCATGTCGGCACAGGCGGCTACGGCGTCTCCCGCGATCAGCATCGTGAACTGCGGCGTTGATCCCATTTCCGCCGGTTACACCATCCTCGTTCCCGTCGTCGGCTCTGGCCTATCCGACACATGCTTCGCCAATGCCGGCACGTCTTACGTCAGCCTTGACAGAGTTTATGAATTCTACACTGGAAATAACGTGGTTCAGGTTATCTACTTGGACGCTAGGGGCAATACCGAAGAGACTCCCGTAATTCAGAGAGATCAGTACTACGTCTTTCCCCAGCCGGTCTACGTGGTGGAAGTTACAATCTTCTAGCGTCCGCGCCGGTAATCAGTCGTCAGTACAGTCCTCCACCGACACGCGGCCGACCACCGCTTCGTGGCAATGCTGGAAGTCAGCAGAGAGTCACCGCCGCCGCCGACTACTGCCGCCGGGCGGGACGGGGGGTCAGTCGGTGGCCAGGAGGCGGTCTAGCCAGTCGTGGCGGGCGGCGATGGCGGACTTGCTGATGCGGGCCTGGGGGACTTCGCGGTCGAAGGCGTGGATTCCGCCGGGCCACACGTGTAGTTCGGCTCTGCCGCCGGACTGCCAGATTCGGGCGGCGTAGGCGAGGACCTCGTCGCGCAGGCACTCGGCGGAGCCGACGTCGAGGAAGGCGGGCGGCAGGCTGGTCAGGTCGGTGGCGCGGGCGGGCGCGGCGTATTGCGGTACGTCCGCTCCGCCCTGGGCGTCGCCGAGTAGGGAGCTCCAGCCAAAACCGTTGAAGCTGCGGTTCCAGAAATCGACGCCGTCCATCTGCATGGCCGAGGCGCTGTCGTTGCGGTCGTCGAGCATGGGGCACACCAGCAGTTGGCCGAGCAGGCGCGGGCCGCCCTTGTCGCGCACGGTCAGGGCGAGCGCGGCGCTAAGGCCGCCGCCGGCGCTGATTCCCGTGATAACGATGCGCTCCGGGTCGATGCCGAGTTCGTCCGCGTGCTCGGCGGCCCACAGCAGGCCGGTGTAGGCGTCGTTGATCTGGGCGGGGTAGGGGTGCTCGGGGGCGAGTCGGTAGCCGATCGAGATCAGCGTGGCCCCGAACTGCTCGGCGGTCTCGAGCAGCTGGTCGAGACCGGTGCGGTGATCGTTGCAGAAGTAGCCGCCGCCGTGCATGTAGTAGAGGAGCGGCCGCGATGCGGGCGCGTCGGCGGGCGTGCAGATCAGCAGCGGGATCTCGGGGTCCCCGTCCAGGCCGGGCACGGACGGCTGGGAGACGGTGAAGCGCCCGCCACGGCTGAGGTCACCGAGCGCCGCGACCTCAGCTTCGACCTCCGCGCGGATCCCCGGCAGCAGCTCGAGGCTCATCGGCGCCAAGTCCGGCTCCTCGGCCATGTAGGCGTCGTAAGCGACGTGGAGTTCGGCATCGAGCGGAACGGGCGCGGCAGGCAGGGCCTTCCCAGTTTCAAGATTCACCCACGCACGCTAGCGCTCCCGTTTTCTCTGTGCCAACCGATTTTCGGGTGCGTGAACTGGTTCGGAGTCGCGTCCGAGCCGCGTCCGAGTCGCTCGATACCGCGGCGATCCACGTGCGCGCCAGCATCTTCCGCCGGATCGGATACTGAACGGGTTGTCGTAGCACGTCGTAGCATGCTTCTGACACTCTTCTGTTGAACGGATGGGCTCCAGTCATGAACACGTACGTGACTCGGCGGGCGACGCTGACCGCCGCAGCCTCAGCGCTGGTGGGCGGGGCGTTCGCGGGCTGCTCCTCCACGACGTAAGCCGCCGGCGGCAGCGGTATCGGCGGCACGAGCGGCACCGTGACACACCGGCTGACCGTCGCCTCGGACTGAATGGACCCGACGTTGGCCCCCAGGTAAGAGATTACTGTCGATGAGTTGATAGCTGGGAACTATAAGCCGCACCGCCAGGGCATCGTGGTCATCCACCCGACCGCCGGGTAACCACCTCAAGGACCCGAATCGCGGCGCCATCCCGATCGCCAACGTGGTGGGGATCTACGACTTGACGGCCTACCTAGTCCCAGGCGGGATGAACCAGACGTGATCCCGGGCCAAGCCGTCTATCGCTTGCGACCCACGGCGGCGTAGAGGGAGTAGCGGGCGACGTCGCCGTTCAGGGGGTCTGGCGGGGCTTGGGGGTCCGGGCGCCAGAGGATGGCGTCGGTGAGGCCGGGGTCGAGGAGGTCGTAGCCGTCGAAGAGGTCGAGTACCGCGGCGCGAGATCGCGAGGTGACGGGGTGGCTGGAGCGGGCGTAGACGTCGCGGGCGTCCTTGGCTTCCTTGGGCTTGTAGTCGGCGGTGCCGTGGGTGATCGCCAGGTAGGAGCCGGGGACGGTGGCCTCGCGGTACGCGGCGAGGGAGGCCTTCGGGTCGTCGTCGTCCGATACGAAGTGCAGCACGGAGAACAGCAGCACGGCGACGGGGCGGCTGAAGTCGAGCACGCGGGTGACTTCCGGATTGCCCAGGACAGCGGCGGGGTCGCGCAGATCCTCGCGCACGAACACGGCCTCGGGGACATCGGCGAGCAGGGCCTGGCCGTGCGCGTAGGCCACCGCGTCGCCGTCCACGTATACGGTGCGCGCCGCCGGGTTGGCCTCGCGCACCACGTCGTGGACGTTGCTCACGGTCGGTATCCCGGATCCGAGGTCGAGGAACTGGTCGATGCCGAGCTCGCACAGTGCCGCCAAGGCCCGGTGCAGGAACGCCCGGTTCGCCTGGCACAGCTCGCGGCTGTCCGGGAACGCCCGGATGACCTCGTCGCCGAGCGCGCGGTCGGCCGGGAAGTTGTGCGAGCCGCCGAGGAAGTAGTCGTACATCCTCGCCGCGGACGGGGTCTCGATGTCGATGGCATCCGGCGCCCACACCGGGCGATAGCGGTTCGACACGCGGCTCCTCGCTGCTCATGCTCGATCTCTGCTTCCGCGGGAGGATCAGTTCCCGTCGTTGAGAGCCAGCGTATCCGGTGCGCGGGCGAGAAGATCCAGCGGGCGGCGGGAAGCCGTTGAGCGCAGCCGTTGAGGAGAGGCGTTGAGCGACGCCGTCGAGCGAAGCCGTTGAGCAGAGACGCTGAGCAGAGGAGAGGAGTTGAGCGAACCCGCTGAGCGAACCCGTCGAGCGCAGCCGTTGAGCAGAGGCGTTGAGCGAGGCCGTTGAGCAAGGCCGTTGAGCGATTCCGTCGAGCGAAGCCGTCGCGCTACGCCACGGCCCAGTGCGCCATGACGACGACGTGGCCGCACGGGGCGAACGCCACCCATCGTCGGCCGTCGGCGGACGTGCCCCGCGCGGAGAAGCGGCCCTTGGGCGGCCGCTCGCAGCCGGGGCACAGGACCTGGTCGTTGCTCTCGCCGTCCCAGGCCGTCTCCAGGTCGACCTCGTCGACCTCCACGAATTCCGGCTTCGGATCTTCCTCGAACGGATCCCGCTCGTCACTCGGCATGGTCGGCTCCTCGTCGCGGGCATTGCGTTCCTCCCAGTCTGTGCCCCCGGCCGACGGCGGGCGATCCTCGAGGCCCCCATCCGGGCGAGGGAGCCGCGCGAGCGGACCGAACGAGCGAACCGGACGAGCGGACCGAATCCCCGGCGGTTTCGGAACCAGAATGTCCGCGATGTGAATTGACGGCGCTCTGCGGCGGACCTACTGTCTCGATGCGAAGAAGGAAACTTTCCTTACATCCTGGGCATTCCCACGAAAGGCCCACGCACCCATGTCTCGATACTCCCTTTTCCGCCGTCGCGCCGCACGGATGCTCACCGCGGCGGGCTCGGTCGGCGTGCTTGCGGCGGGCACGCTGTACGGCGCGGCCGCGTCCCCTGCCGCCGCGGCGACGTCGGTCATCGCGATCAGCCCGACCGCTGTCGGCACCTCGCTGACTTCCGCTTCCGAGGGCCTGTCCTTCGAGGCCTACGATTTGACGCTGCCGGGCTTCGCCTCGGGCGACCTGGCCACCTACCTCGACACGATCAGCCCCTCGTCCGTCATGCGGGTCGGCGGCAACACCGTGGACGAGACCTTCTGGACCTCCACGGGCGAGACCGCGCCGTCCTGGTCGATGGGCACCATCACGCCCGCGGACCTGACCGCGTTGGCGAGCCTGGCCAAGGCCGGCGGCTGGAAGGTGATCCTCGGCGTCAATCTGAAGCAGTACGATCCGGCGCGCGCCGCGGACGAGGCGAAGTACGCGAAGCAGGACCTTGGTTCCTCGCTCGAGGCCGTCGAGATCGGCAACGAACCCGACCTGTACTCGACGTACAAGAGCAACCCGTCGCAGTACCCTGTGGATTTCGCGGCGTACGTCGCGGCGATCCGGCAGGCGGTGCCGGGCGTGCCGATCGAGGGCACTGATGCCGCCGGGGCCCCGAACGGCAGTTTCCAGCAGGCCTTCGTCGCCGCGCAGAAGAAGCTGTCGAGCCCCGCCGTCAGCGAGCTGACTAATCACTACTATCCGCTGACCGCCTCGACCTGCGGCGGAAGTCCGACGATCGCGCAGCTGCTCGGCACGACGGTGCGCAACAACGAGCAGACCGTGGCGCAGGAGTCCGCGGCGGCCGCCGCGCAACTCGGCGTGCCCGGCGTGATCGACGAGGGTAACTCCGTGGTCTGCGAAGGCCAGGCCGGCGTGAGTAACGTCTACGCGTCCGCGCTCTGGGAGATCGACGACCAGCTGGTCACGGCCCGTGCGGGCGTCGCAGGGGACTACATGCACGGCACGGTCGAGCAGTGCGGCAGCCCCAAACCGCTGTACATGTACTACACGCCGATGTGCGCCCCCACGGCCACGGACGCGACCGAAGGCCTGCTCGCGGCGCAGCCCGAGTACTACGGTCTGGCCGCCGTGCGCGACGCCGGGACCGGCCAGTTCCTGAACCTGAGCAACCCGGTGTGGGCGGACGTGCGCGCCTACGCGATCGAGCACTCCGACGGAACGATGACCGTCGTGCTGGACAACGTCGACGACCCCTCGACCACGGGGGCGACGACCGTGCAGCTCGACCTCGGCGCGTCCTACGGCTGGGCGAACCAGGTGAACCTCGCCGCGAGCGGACTGACCGCGACCAGCGGCATCACCCTCGGCGGGCAGGCCGTGCAGTCCAACGGCACGCTCGCGGCTCCGGTTCCCACGGGATTCGACGTCGGCGGCAGCGCGGTGACCGTGACCGTACCGGCCGGCAGCGCGCAGATCCTCACCTTCAGCGGCTCCGGCACCGAGAACACGACGCTGGTCGGCGGCCCGTCGGGCAAGTGCCTCAGCGTGACCGGCGGCTCGACGACCGCCGGTGCGACGGCCGACATCTTCACTTGCGACGGCAGCACGAGCGAGAGCTGGACCCTGCGATCCAACGGCACGGTCGTGGGCGGCGCGTCGGGGGACTGCCTTCAGGGGGCTGATTCCGCGACCGGCGGCCTGCGTGCCGGAGTGCAGATCGAACCCTGCAACGGTGCGAGCGACCAGCAGTGGACCGTCACCCCCGGCGGCACGCTCGTCGGAGTCGCCTCCGGCCTGTGCCTGAGCGTCACGGGTGCCGGAACCTCCGACGGCGTGACCGCCGACACGTACACGTGCAACGGAAGCGGTTCGGAGAGTTGGAGCCAGCGCGCGGCGTGATCCGGTGGCGTCGGTCAGGCAGCGTCGTCTAACGGCGTGAACCCGGGACCGATCCGGGCCGCATGAACAGCGCGGCGCATGCCCGCGGGCGGCTGGTGATCGTGAGCCGGCCGCCCGCGGGCGTTCTCTCGGCGTTCCTCCCGACTTGACTAGACAGACCTGTCTGTTTAATCTCGGGGCAGAGGTAGACAGACCTGTCTCCGAACCACCGAGGAGCCGATCATGACCGACACAGCCGCTGTGCCCAGGCCGGGCTCCGCCCGCGCGTATCGCGGACACCCCTGGGTGGACGGCCAGGTGCGTCCCCTCCCGCTCGCGGCCACCGTCGCAACCCGCACGGCCACGAACACGGCCACCAACGCAGCCGCCCCGGTCGGCGCGGTCGAATCCGCCCAGCTCAACAGGGCCACCGGGGCGTCTCGGATGTCCCGGATGCCGCGCCTGTCCGGCCAGCCCGCCATCGTGCTGCTCGCCTCGCTGGTCGTCACGCTGCTCGCCTCGTCCAGCGCGCCCACCCCGCTCTACGCTATCTACCAGGGGCGTTGGGGCTTCAGTTCGATCACCACAACCGTCGTCTTCGGCGTTTACGCGCTGGCCGTGCTGGTTTCGCTGCTGACGCTCGGCAAGCTCTCCGACCACCTCGGCCGCCGACCGATCCTGCTCGCCGCGCTCGCGGCGCAAGCCGTGTCCCTGGTCGTGTTCGCGACGGCGGACGGCGTGCCCGCGCTGCTGACCGCGCGAGTGATCCAGGGCTTGTCCACCGGAGCGGCGCTCGGCGCGATAGGCGCCGGCATGCTCGACGTCGACCGAGAGCGCGGCACGTTCGCCAACGCCGTCTCACCCGGCATGGGTACCGGCAGCGGCGCGCTCATCTCAGCCGTCCTCGTGCGCTACCTGCCCGCACCCACCCACCTGATCTACCTGGTGCTGCTCGGCGTTCTCGCACTTCAGGCGCTCGGGGTCGTGTTCATGCGCGAGACCGTCACTCCCAAGCCCGGCGCGCTGGCCACGCTCGTCCCCGAGATCCACCTCCCGCGCGAGCTCCGCGGATCCGTATTGGTCGCCGCGCCCGTACTCTTCGCGGTCTGGGCACTGGCGGGCCTCTACGGCGCGCTCGGCCCGGCGCTGGTGCACACGCTGACGGGATCCTCCGAGGTCATCCTCGGCGCGCTGAGCCTGACCGCGCTGGCGGGCCCGGCCGTCGTCGCGGTCGTCGCACTGCGCCACGCGGCGGCCCGGACCGTGATGCGCACCGGAATCCTCGCCCTCATCACCGGCGTGGCGATCACGCTCCTCGCCCTCGACATCCGCTCCATCTCACTGTTCTTCGTCGGCACGGTCATCAGCGGAGTCGGCTTCGGCAGCGGCTTCCAGGGCGGCATCCGAACCGTGGTCCCGCGGGCGGCGCCGCACGAGCGGTCGGGCGTGCTATCCCTGCTCTACGTCGTCTCGTACCTCGGCATGGGACTTCCCGCCGTGATCGCCGGATTCCTGGTCGTGCACGGTGGCGGCCTGGTCACGACGGCGTACGAGTACGGGGCGGCCGTGATCGTGCTCGCGACCCCGGCTCTGTTCGAACTGCTGCGCCCCACCCGGCCTGCGGCGATACAATAGACAGGCCAGTCTGTTCAGGAGGTGTTTCCGATGACGGTACGGAGCGAGACCAGGAGCTCGGCTCGCGAGCGCCTGCTGGCGGCTGCCGATGAGCTCTTCTACGAGGAGGGCGTGCGCACCGTTGGCATCGACCGCGTGATCGAGCACGCGGGCGTGGCCAAGGCGTCGCTCTACAACACCTTCGGCAGCAAGGAGGCGCTGATCCGCGCCTACCTCGACCAGCGCGGCAGGCGGATCACCGATCGCGTCACCAGCCACGTCGCGCGCCACGACACGCCGCGCGAGCGACTGCTCGCGGTGTTCGACGCGCAGCGCGAGCTCGCCGCCGAACAGGGCTTCCGCGGCTGCGCGTTCGCCAGGGCCAATGCCGAGGCCCACGCCGGTGACCAGGTCGAGCAGGCCTCGGACCAATATCGCGGCTGGCTCCGCGCGCTGCTCGTTGAACTCGCCGAGCAGGCCGGCGCACCCGACCCGGTCACCCTCGGCCGACAGTTGCAGCTGCTGTACGACGGAGGCAGTCTGTCGGCCCGCATGGACCGCGACCCTTCCGCGTACGAGTTCTCACGCGCGGCGGCCGAGACGCTGCTGGCCGCCGCGCTTGCAGACAACTGATAACTGTTGCGGTATTGAGCCGTACCTAGTATCAGCTGTAGCTCGTGAGATCCGTCTTCTCGTTGCTGGAGCTGACGGCGCCTCCGGTCCCGTCGACGACGTGCTGGATGCTGCCGGTGTTGCCGCTCAGCGCGATAGTCACCATGTCATGCCACTGCACTCCCGACGTGGTCGGCGACGTGAACGCGTTCGCGCTGACCACAGGTTGGTGGAAGAAGCAGTAGCTGCCGAGTCCGTAGGCCTGGAAGCTGCTCACGGAGTTCGCCACGGCGATCGAGGGATAGCCGTCCGCGGAGCCGTTCATCCAGGACGACTGGTTCGGTACGTCGTACGGCATTTCGCTCTGGAAGAAGTAGTCAGAGCCGCCGTTGCCGTTCCACTGGACCTGGACGGCTTGATAGTGCTCGACGGCGAGCCCGTACATCGTCACGTTGGCGCCGTTGACCACCAGGCCGTTCGCGGCGGTGTTAGTCGTCCAGCCGACCGTGCCGCTGTTGCCGTGGTCGGCTCTCCAAAGCCACAGGTCGTCGCCGATCACGTTGCTGCTGTTCACGACGAGGGACTGGCTCGCCTTACCGACGGTGGCGCCGCCGATGCGGGCGAAGACGTCCGAGAGAACGGTCGGGTCGGAGGCGTGGCCGGCACTGGATCCGGACGGGCCGATCTGGACGAGTACCGAAGAGTTCGCAGTACCCGCGTCGAAGATCAGACCACCGATGCGGATGCCGTTGACGTCGGCCGTCTCCAGGATCGGGTTGCCGTTGTCCGATACCAGCGTGGCAAGGCCCAGGCCGAGCACGACGGCGTCCGGGTTGCTGACGTTGATGGTGCCATTGATCTGGTAGACGCCCGGCGTGAACAGCAGATCCTTACCGGACGACAGCGCCGAGTTGATCGTCGCGGCCGTGTCGCTCGGGGTGGCGATGTAGAAGTCGCTGATCGGCAGCGACGTGCCCGGCGTGTTGCCGTTGTGCCAGCTGGTGCCCTGCCTGTTGCTGCTGTTGCCGGGCACGAAGACGTCCCAGTTCCCTGAGCTGTCGATATAGACGTACGGCTTCTCGTCGATCGTCGGCGTCGAGCTGGCAGTGGTGTCCGGCGGGCTCGGGAAGCTCTGCGCCGGCACGCCGGTGCTGCCGACGTAGACCATGTTCCAACTCGAACTCGTCCAGCTGCCGAACTGGTCATTGCGGGAGATGTATTGCTGCTGCGTCTCCGAGTTGACCTGCCCGGTGACGACCGAGTCGCCGATGAAGCCGCCGCTGGCCCAGCCGTTGTTGTCGGCCAGCACCGCGCTGCCGACGATCTCGACGCGACGCAGCGGCGCGGCCTGCGAGGCGGCCCACTCCGTCGAGCCCGAGGACGGGTCGATGGTGACGTTCTCGACGTCGCGCCAGAAGTTCTCGGTCGCGTTACCGCTGTTCCAGGCCGCGTCCGTATAGACACCGCCGCCGGTGATGACGGTCTGCGTCGGGTTCTGGCCGAGGCCGACGACCTCGGTGTAGAAGCCCACTGGGACGGTCACGTTGTACGTCCCCGGCTCGAACATCAGCTCGTAGCGCTGCGTGCCGAACTGGTTCGACTGCTCGGTGCTGTAGACCTGGTTGATCTCGTTCTGGATCGTCGAGGTCGACATCGAGGTGTTGAAGATCAGCACATTGGTACCGAAGGCGGGCGCGGCGGCCGGAGTGCCGCTGGTCGACGCCGTCCAGTTCTCGCTGGCGCTGCCGTTGCAGGTGTAGAGATCGGCGGTCGCCTTCGCCGTGGTGGAGGCCCCGGTGACGCTCAGGCACAGGCCGGAGCCGCCCTCGGTGAGCGTCGTTCCGTTGGATGAAACGGTCCACTGCTCGTAGGCGTCGCCGTCGCACGTGTTGATGTCGGCGGTGGTCTTCACTGCCGAGGAATTGCCGCTAACGCTTAGACAGAGCCCTGAATTGCTACCGACAATTGTGCCGTTCGGCTCGACGGTCCACGTCTCGCTGGCGCTGCCATTGCACGTGTAGATGTCAGTCGTGGCGCCCGGGGACGCCGAGGCGCCGGTCACGCTCAGGCAGAGCCCTGAATTGTTCCCGACGATCGTCCCGCTCGACGCCGTCCCCGGGGCTGCGCTCGCGGTCATAGCCGTGCTCACGCCCACGACGACGACTCCGAGCAGCAGCGCGACGGCCGCCGTGAGCGCGACCAGGTGCCGACGGAGCGTGAACCGCCCGCGTGGCGAGGCAGCGGATTTTGTTCGTGTGTCTTGAGCCATGGTGATGAATTGGACTGCGCGCCGGAAAGGGGGTCAACGGTCTGCGGAAAATTGGTTCAGACCAAAGTGGATTGTTATGGCGCGGCGATGAAACGTGCCCTGTTTCCGCCGGTGAGAGCGGGGTCAGGGCAGTTCGGGCAGGGGGCGGGTGGCGATCAGCGACCCGGTTGGGAACCGCTGAGCGAACCACTCAGATCGAGCGCGATGTCGGTGATCATGTCTTCCTGGCCGCCGACCATGCCGCGGCGGCCGACCTCGACGAGGATGGAGCGCGTGTCGAGGCCGTAGCGCGCGGCCGCGCTCTCGGCGTGCCGCAAGAAGCTCGAATAGACGCCTGCGTAGCCGAGGGTGAGGGTCTCCCGGTCGACGCGGACCGGGCGGTCCTGCAGCGGGCGGACGAGGTCGTCGGCGGCGTCCATCAGGGCGAACAGGTCGCAGCCGTGCCGATAGCCCATCAGGTCGGCGACGGCGATGAAGGCCTCCAGCGGGCAGTTGCCCGCGCCAGCGCCCTGACCTGCGAGCGAGGCGTCGATGCGGACGGCGCCGCATTCCGCGGCGACGACCGAGTTGGCGACGCCGAGGCCGAGGTTGTGGTGGGCGTGCACGCCCATCTCGGTGTTCGGATCGAGCACGTCTCGGTACGCGCGGAAGCGGTCGCGCAGCTCGTCCATGGTCAGACGGCCGCCGGAGTCGGTCACGTAGACGCAGTGCGCGCCATAGGACTCCATCAGCTTGGCCTGGCGCGCGAGCTCGGCGGGCGCGGCCATGTGAGACATCATCAGGAACCCGGCGACGTCCATGCCGAGCTCGCGTGCGGCGGTGATGTGCTGGGCGGAGATGTCGGCCTCGGTGCAGTGTGTCGCGATGCGGACCGAGCGGATGCCGAGAGCGTGGGCCTGCTTCAGGTCGCGCAACGTGCCGATGCCGGGCAGGAGCAGCGTGGTCGGGATCGCGCCGCGCACGCTGCCCGCGACGGCCTCGATCCACTCCCAGTCGGTGTGTGCGCCGATGCCGTAGGCGATGCTGGATCCCGCGAGCCCGTCGCCGTGCGCCACTTCGATCGCGGCCACGCCGGCCTGGTCCAGGGCGCGCGCGATCGACGCGGCCTGCTCGACGGTGTAGCGATGCCGGACGGCGTGCATCCCATCCCGCAGGGTGACATCCTGTATGTAAAGTGCCTGCTGATGCGTCGTCATGCCGCGGTCGCCTCCATCGTTTCGCGGGTGCCGTGGCGCAGTTCGGCCAGGCGCTCGGCGGTGCGCAGGGCGGCCGAGGTCATGATGTCGAGGTTGCCCGCGTAGGCGGGCAGGTAGTGGGCGGCGCCCTCGACCTCGAGGAAGATGCCGACCTTCGTCAGCGGGCCGGCGGCATGTGGCGCGAGCGAACGCAGCGGGTCGTCCGGGCCCACGCGGTCGAACTGGACGGCCTGCTTGAGCCGGTATCCGGGGACGTAGCCGCGGACCGTCTCCGCCATCGCGGCCACCGACTCGCGCACCGCGTCCTCGTCGATCTCCCCGACCAGGCAGAACACCGTGTCCCGCATGATCAGCGGGGGCTCGGCCGGATTCAGCACGATGATCGCCTTGCCCCTGGCCGCTCCGCCGACCTTCGCGATCGCGTCGGACGTCGTCTCGGTGAACTCGTCGATGTTGGCGCGCGTGCCCGGGCCGGCCGAGCGGGAGGCGATGGACGCGATGATCTCCGCGTAGTGCACGCCGGTGACCCGCGAGACCGCGGCCACCATCGGAATCGTCGCCTGGCCGCCGCAGGTGACCATGTTGACGTCCGGGGCGCCGAGGTGTTCCTCGAGGTTGACCGGCGGGATGACGTAAGGGCCGATCGCGGCGGGGGTGAGGTCGACCAGCGTCCGGCCGGTGCCGACGAGCACGTCGTGGTGGCGGCGGTGTGCTCCGGCCGAGGTCGCGTCGAATACGAGCTCGATGTCCTCGAACTCAGGCAGCTTCAGCAGGCCGTCGATGCCTTCGTGCGTGGTGGCCACCTTGAAGCGGCGCGCCCGGGCCAGGCCGTCCGAGTCGGCGTCGATGCCGACCATCGCGGCGACTTCCAGAGTGTCCGAGAGCCGCAGTACCTTGATCATGAGGTCGGTGCCTATGTTGCCCGAGCCGATGATCGCGACTCTTGTCTTCGTGCCTGATGTCATCTTATTGACCTTTCGGGGTCTGAGAGAAGGAGACCCGCACCGGGCCCAGCCCGCTGATCTGCGCCTCGAAGACGTCTCCGGGTCCGGCCGCCGACATCGGCCCGAGCGCTCCCGTGAGGACCACGTCGCCGGCCCGCAGCGGGTCGCCCATCGCCGTCAGTGTGTCGGCGAGCCACACCGCCGCGTTGACCGGGCTGCCGAGGCAGTCCGTGCCCGTGCCCGCGGACACCTGCTCGCCGTTGCGGCTGAGCGTCATACGCACCTGCGCGACGTCCACGTCTGAGGGCTGCACCTTGGCCGCGCCGAGCACGAACAGACCCGAGGATCCGTTGTCGGCGACGGTGTCGGCGTAGGTGATCTTCCAATCGGCGATGCGGCTGTCGACAAGCTCCAGTGCCGGACGCACGTGGTCGATGGCGCGCAGCACGTCCTCCGCGGTGTGCGCCTCGGCGGTCAGGTCCGCGCCGAGGACGAAGGCGACCTCGGCTTCGACCTTGGGCTGGAGCAGACGGCCGAACGGCACTTCGCCGCCGTCCGCGATCTCCATGTCGTCCAGCAGCGCGCCGAAGTCCGGCCGGTCGACGCCGAGTTGGCGCTGTACGGCCAGCGAGGTCAGGCCGATCTTCCGTCCTACGACGCGTCGCCCGGCGGCCAGTGCCCGCTCGACGTTGATCCGCTGCACGGCGTAAGCCGCCTCGTCCGCGCCCTCGCCGAGCAGACCGCGGACGGGGGGACACGGCACTCCGGTGCGGGCGGCCTCGGCGAGCGCGTGCGCGGCCTCGGCCACCTCCGGCGCGACGGGATTTCGGGACATGGATCCGCCTCCAAGGGAAAGGGTGAGTCCACATATAGACGCGACGCGCGACCGGCGGCAAAGATTGTTCCGTGACACGGAACAATTCATCCTCCGGGAACATGCTGGACAAGGCCGTCGCCATCCTTGACTGCTTCGGTCCCGCCGACGGTCCGTGCCGCCTGTCGGAACTCGCCCGCCGCGCCGACCTGCGGAAGACGACCGCGCACCGACTCGTCGCCGACCTCGTCCGCCTCGGGCTGCTGGAGCGCGTCGGCGACGGCTACCGGCTCGGCGGGAAACTGTTCGAACTCGGATCGCTGGTTCCGCGCCGGCTGGACCTGCGCGAGACGGCGCTGCCGTTCCTGCAGGACCTCTATGCCGCCACGGGGGAGACCGTGCACCTGGGCGTGCGCGAGGGCCGCAGCGTCGTCTACCTGGAGCGCATCCACGGCCACGACGAGCTCGCTCTACCCTCCCGGATCGGCGGACAGCTGCCGCTGACCTGCACCGGCGTCGGCAAGGCCCTGCTCGCCTTCGCGGACCCCGCACTCATCGAGGAGGTGCTGGCCGAGCCGCTTCCGCGGCGCACCGAATACTCGATCACCGACCCGAAGCGTATGCGCACCCTGATCGAGCAGTGCCAGGCCTCCGGGCTCGCCTATGAGGAGCAGGAATCAGCCCTCGGCGTCAGCTGCATCGCGGCGCCGGTATTCGACGGCAGCGGACAGGCGGCCGCCGCACTCTCCGTGGCCGTTCCGCGCGCCCGCTTCAGCCCGGCGCAGCTGGCTCCCGCGGTCCGCACCGCCGCACTCGGCCTGTCCCGCCGCCTGCGCGCGGGCACGGCGTAGGCCACGGCGCGCCAGGAACTAGGGCGTGACCTCCAATCGATCGGTGCAACAGATCGCTGAAGCCGGATCCATATGTTGGACCGTGCGAGCATTCGGCGCCACCCTGGAGGAGGTGCTCGGCATGCGGGCCGGGCGAATGGAAGGGAGCGGTGAACCATGCGCGGCGCACTACGGGATGCCTGGACCACGATCGCGCCCGACATGAGCGACCGGCACGGTCCGCTACCCCCGATGATGCTGATACTGACGGTGGTCACCGGGCTGGTGGACGCGTTCAGCTACCTCAGCCTCGGGCACGTCTTCGTCGCCAACATGACCGGTAACGTGGTCTTCGTCGGCTTCTCGCTGGTCGGGGCAGCCGGTTTCTCGTTGGCCGCCTCGCTCGTGGCGCTCGCGGCCTTCGCGGCGGGCGCGTTCGTCGGTGGTCGGATCGTTCACCGGCTCCGTACCCACCGCGGTCGGATGCTGCGGCTCGCCCTGATGACGCAGACCGTGCTCGTGCTGGCGGCCTATGTGGTCGCACAGGTGGTCGACGCGCCCTACCTGGCCGGGGCCCGCTACAGCCTGATCGTGCTGCTGGCCATGGGCATGGGCGTGCAGAACGTGTCGGCCCGCGCCCTGGCCGTACCCGACCTGACGACCACCGTGCTGACGATGACCATCACCGGAATGGCCTCAGATACTCGCGCGGCCGGCGGAGCCGGTGGCAAGGTCGGGCGGCGCGCCCTGTCCGCGGTGGCGATGCTGGTCGGAGCCCTCGTCGGAGCCGAGGCGGTGTTGCACGGCCACTCGGCCCTGCCGCTGCTGATCGCCCTCGCCCTGCTGGCCGCCGACACCGTGCTGGTGTTCCCGCTGGCGCGCTCGGAAGCCCCCTGGACGAAGCCGCTCTAGGACGAATCAAAACACTTATGTAGTGCTTAGCTCCAGGTTAAGGCGGGGTTGACGATCACAGGTCTAGGCCAATGCTGGCAACATTGGTCTAGTCCACAGTATTGACTCGGTTCCGGCACGGCAGTACATGGATAAGTAGTCCATCGCGAAGGCGCGCGCTGACGCTGGGCTGCGGGATAACCCACCCTATCCAGCACCCGGGAGCCTCATGCGAATACGATCCTCCATGCTCAGCCGCGCTCGGACCGCGGCTGTCGCCGTGGCCTGCGCCGCGCTGGCCGCCACGGGCCTCATCGCGGCGGGAGCCGTCGGGGCCGGAGCCGCCTCGGCGGCCGACATCGCCGGCCGGGGCGCCGTGCCCGCGGCCGCCACCTCCGGCGGCATCAAGGTCGCCTACTTCGATCAGTGGTCGATCTACCAGAACGCCTTCTACCTCCAGAACCTGGACAGCGAGGGCATCGCCGGGAAGCTCAACTACCTGATCTACGACTTCGAGAACATCAGCCCCACCGCCCCCTACAACTGCTTCGAGGCGGAGAAGGCCACCGATCCGGACCCGGCCGGCGAGAACGACCCGAACGCCGGCGACGGGGCCGAGGACATGGACGCCGACTACGGCAAGCCGTTCCCCGCCAACGAGGCCGTGAGCGGCGTCGCGGACAGCTCCACCCAGGCCATCGCGGGCAACTTCAACCAGCTCAAGGAGCTCAAGGCGAAGTACCCGAACCTCAAGATCCTGCTGTCGATCGGCGGCTGGACCTACTCGAAGTACTTCTCCCCGATGGCGTCGACCGCCGCCTCCCGGCAGTCCTTCGTCTCCTCCTGCATCAACATGTTCATGAACGGCAACCTGCCCACCAACTGCGACTACGGCCCCTGCTACGGCGGCACCGGATCCGCGGCGGGCATCTTCGACGGCTTCGACATCGACTGGGAGTACCCCGGGTCGACCGGCGGCCACCTGGGCAACATCACCTCGTCCAGCGACGGCGCCAACTACACCGCGCTGCTCGGCGAGTTCCGCAGCCAGCTCAACACGCTGGGCTCGAGCAACGGCAAGACCTACTACCTCTCGGCCGCCCTGCCGTCCGGCCAGGACAAGATCGACAAGATCCAGACCAACCAGATCGGTCAGTACCTGACCTTCGGCGACGTCATGACGTACGACATGTACGGAGCCTGGAACGCGACCGGCCCGACCGACGAGCAGAACCCGCTGTTCGCCAACCCGAACTCGCCGGAGCCCAAGGTGGCGCCCGGAAACGAGACGTACAGCATCGACAACGGGATGAAGGCCTGGACGGTCGGCGACGCGCAGTACGCAATACCCGGCGGATTCCCGGCGAGCAAACTCACCCTAGGCGTGCCCTTCTACTATCGCGGCTGGACAGGCGTCTCCGCGGGATCGGAGCACGGGCTGTATCAGACAGCCAGTGGCGCATCCGCGGGCATGACGGACTCCGGCAACGTGCCGGGCGTGGCGATGTATAAAGAGATCGCCGGCACCGTAGGCAATTCGGCGGACACGTATTGGGATCCCGTCACTGATTCGGCGTATTTCTATGACGGGACGAACTTCTACGGCGGCGAGTCGCCGCAGTCGATTCAGACACAGGCCGACTACGTGCACTGCAACGGCTACGGCGGAATGATGATGTTCTCGCTGTACGACCTGGATTCGGCCGCCACGCTGTTCAACGACGCCGTGAACGACATCAACGGCTCGGCGGGCAGCTGTCCGACCGCACCGCCCACGCAGACCCCGACCGCGACCGGGACCACGGCGTCGCCGACCCCGACGACCACGCCCACGAGCACGCCGACGGGAACACCCACCGGCACCGGGACACCGACCGGAACCGGCACCCCGACCGGCCCGAGCGGCGGCAACCTGCTGACGAACCCCGGCTTCGAGACCGGGACCCTCTCCGGCTGGACGTGTTCGAGCACGGATTCGGTGACCTCGTCGCCGGTCCATTCGGGCAGCCACGCGCTAGCGGGCGCGGCATCCGGCTCGGACGACGCACAGTGCACGCAGACGGTGACCGTCATTCCGAACACCACGTACAAATTCAGCGGCTACGTCGACGGCGCGTACGTGTTCATCGGGCAAAACGGCGGCACTGACACCTGGACGCCGAGCGCCAGCGGCTACCAGCAGCTGTCGATGAGCATCAACTCCGGCTCCGCAACCTCGCTGACCCTGTACGTGCACGGCTGGTACGGCCAGGGCACCTACTACGCGGACGATTTCTCGCTCACCGCGAGCTGACGCTCAGGCACAACTGAGGGGCTACCGCACCGCGCGGTAGCCCCTCAGGTTCGTATTTCCGGTTACGACGTCGGGCAGAGGTTCATCGGGAGGACCCCCTGGCCGGTGATGGTGGTCACCGCCGAATGGATGGTGACGGAGTCGGCGGACCAGACACGGAAGTCGGCCTGGTTGTTCATGGCCTCGCTCACCGCGGCGTCGGGCAGCGCGAAGGTGGCGGTCTTCCACGTGTCGGTGTTCGTGTTGGTCACCGAACCCGCGCCCGTGTAGTTGCTTCCGCCGCTCATCGCGTACTGGACCTGCCAGTTGTTCGTACCGCTGTCGTAGTACTCGATGGTGACGTTCGTCGTGAAGTCGCCGTTGTGGGCGATCCTCGGGTCGACCTGGAAGTACATGTTCAGGTCGCCCGGGGCGCTCGCCGTGGTGCTGCGCGCGCTTTCGCCGCTGATGGTGACCGGCGTCGTCGTGCCGTCGCCGCCTTCCTGCTGGGTGAGTCCGTTGTCGACGTTGGTTGTGCCGAGCGTGGTGCACACCGTGGCGGTGTCACCGCTGCCGACGACGGCGACGGGGACAGTCAGCGTGGGCAGCGGCACGCTGTCGGGGTCGCTGAGCGCGAAGCCGATATCGCTGAACCCCTGCACCGCGGTGGATGCGACGTGCAGTGAGACCGTCGCGGTGGCGGTGTCGCCGCTGACCTGGGCGGTCCCGGAACTCGGCGTCACGGTGACGCCCGCCGGCGGTTGCGCCGTCCAGTCCAGCTCCTTCACTTTCGAGGCCTGATCTCCGTATGCGCCGACGCCGACGGTGAAGGTGAGCGTCGCCGACTGGTCGGAGCCAGCGGTCGCGATCAGGTTCGACGGGCTGCTGGTCACCTGGGCCGGGAGTACTCCGGTCGGGAAGCTCGGCTGCCCGGCCGGGTACGACGGCGGCGCGTCGGACGGAGCCGCGGCCCAATTCGTGTCCGCGGTCGATGAGATGGTGTCGTCGATGCGGGTCGCACCGCCGCTTCCGCTGCCGCCCACGAGGTCCGAGGCCGGGAGCCAGGCGCGGTTCCAGGACCGGCCGTTCACCGACAGACCGCTGATGTAGCCCTGATCGGAGGCGCCGGACGCGGTGATGCTCGTGTGGTGTCCGGTCAGGTTCAGCTGCACCTCGGGGAAGATCGGCGCGCTCACGGCGAGCACGGGGGCGCCCGGGGTCTCCGGGTACAGGCCGATCGCGCCCCAGACGTACCACGAGCTCATCGCGCCGAGGTCGTCGTTGCCGGGCTCGCCGGCGGGGCTGTTCGCGTAGACGCCGTCGAGCAGCTTGTGCACCTCGGCCGTCGTCTTGTACGGGGCGCCCGCGTAGTCGTAGACCCACGGAACCAGCAGGTCGGTCTCGTTTCCGGCCCAGTAGTCCGGATCGTTCGGCCCGGCCTGGTCCTCCTGGAAGAAGGTGTCAAGACGCGAGACCGCCGCCGCGTCACCGCCCATCCCGGAGATCAGGCCCTGCAGGTTCTGCGGCACCGAGAACGAGTACTGGGCCGCGTTGCCCTCCTGGAACCCGGACTGGCCGAAGGAGCTGAGCCCGTCGTTCGTCGGGTTTCCGGCGGGGAAGGCGCCGTTCGCGCCGCGGGGCTGGAGGTATCCGGAGTCGACGTTGTAGATGTTCTGCCAGTTCTGAGAGCGCGTCAGGAACGTGTGGTACGTGCCGTACGAGCCGAGGTTCTGGGCGAACTCGGCGATCGAGAAGTCGTCGGTGGCGTACTCGAGTGTGAGCGACGCGCCGTTGGGCACGGCCGATCCGGACAGCGCGGCGCCGTTCACCACGTATCCGTCCTTGAGGTACGTGTCGAGGCCGGGCCGCTCCTCGTAGTAGCCCTCACCGAGGTCGCTGCTCGTCTGGACGGTGTCGGCGCCCTTGAGCATCGCGGCCAGCGCGGCCTTCGTGTCGAAGTTCCGCGCGCCGAACGCGTAGGACTCGGCGATGATCGCGTCGGCCGCGTCGCCGCCCATCATGCCCGTGTAGCCGCCGGCCACCGGCCACTTCGGCAGCCAACCGCCCTGTTCGGCGTCGTTGACGAGCGATTGAGCCATCGCACTCGTCTGCTGTGGAGCGATCGTGGCCAGTAGCGGCACCTCGTCGCGGTATATGTCCCAGCCGGAGAACGTGGTGTACTGCGGCTGGCCGGGCCGCGTTTGATGGACCTTGCCGTCCATACCGAAGTACTGGCCGTTCGCGTCGCTGAAGGTGCTCGGATCGAGCAGCGCGTGGTAGAGGGCTGTGTAGAACTCCACCTGCTGGTCGTGCGTGCCGCCGCCGACCTGGATCTCGTCGAGCAGCCGGCGCCACTGCGCGCGGGTCTGAGCCGCGACGGCCGCGACGTTCCAGCCGTGCAGCTCGGCGCCGATGTTGGCCTCGGCGTTGG
Source organism: Actinospica sp. (assembly GCF_035552695.1). Classification (NCBI taxonomy): domain Bacteria; kingdom Bacillati; phylum Actinomycetota; class Actinomycetes; order Catenulisporales; family Actinospicaceae; genus Actinospica; species Actinospica sp. Next base: position 5,244 of record NZ_DASZKT010000069.1, on the reverse strand, counting down.
CCGTGCTCACGTAGCTGATCGAGACCTGCATGCCGACGGTGGCCTGTGACGAGGTGTCGAAACCGACCCAGGCGCCGGAGTTCTGACCCGAGGCGGACGAGCTGCCCGCGGTCACGGCCGTGCCGTTCCAGGTGCCGTGCGTCGTGAAGGACCGGTTGAACTTCGCGGCGAAGTACACCGTCGACGAGTTCGGCATATCGCAGAACTTGCCCCCGGTGATGGAGCCGGTCACCTCGTCGTCGCCGACGATGGACACGTTCGCGGCGCTCACGAAGGACTGCGAGTCGCCGACCTTGAACAGCACGTTCGCCGCGCTGTTCGCCGGGTAGGTGAACGATCCGATCCCGGTGCGCGTGGTCGCGGCCACGTTCACGCCGACGCTCGAGGATCCGGTGCCGAGCACCGTGGAGTACGAGCCGGGAGCGGCCGTCTCGTTCGCGTGGCTGAACGGCTCGGTGGTCGAGGTCGGATTCGTGCCGATGTCGCCGACCGTCGGCAGGATCGGCAGGTCCCCGGCGATGCCGCAGCCCGCGCCGGACACGTGCGTCACGCTCAGGCCGATCGTGGACGAGTCAGCGTACGCATAGCCGCCGGAGGACGGACGCGACGAGGTGTCGGGGCTCCAGGCGACCATGCCGAAGGGCGCCGAGGCGCCGGGGAACGTGTTCACCGGCCCGACCACGCCGCCGCCGTCTCCGGTGCCGATGAAGGGATTCACCAGCGCGGTCGGGTCGCCGACCAGGGCGGGCAGCGCCGCCGCGGTGGCGGCCGGGGACTGCGCCGCGAGCATTCCGGCGGACAGCGCGACGGCAAGGGCCGCCGCGATCCGCCTTCGAGTGGGTATCAAGGTTCGTTCGCCTCCGGGTGGAGCGGGGTACGACCATGGCGCTCACACACTTTTGCCGAATCTGACCAGAAGTCAAGGCTTCGGCCAGGTTCCGGAACCAACTCGAGGGAGTCGAAGGGGGCTGAGCAGAGCGGTACAGCGTTGAACGGCGTTCGATTATGACTAGAGCTGGCATTACTTCTGGCATTACTTGGCGGCTGGGAGCCCCGGGCGATACGTCAGATGACAGATGCGCGGGCGCCCGCGCGCATCTAGCGTGGTCCCATGGAGATCACCAGGGGGCTGGCGGAGCTGGCCGAGGCCGGGTTCATGGAGGCCTACGAGACAGGGGCGCCCGCCGAGGTTCGCGAGGCGCTCGGCATCGCCACGACGCGCATCGGCGGGGGAGTGGCGCTGGCGGCGCGCGAGCTCCCGGTCAGCATCTGGACCAGGGCGCTCGGGTTCGGGATCACCGAACCGATCACGGCGGAGGTGCTCGGCGAGATCGTCGAGTTCTACCGCTCGAACGACGTGCCGGCGGTGGCGCTGCAGATAGCGCCGTCGTCGCTGCCGCCGGGCTGGGCCGAGCTGAGCGCGGCCCACGGCATCACGCGGGGAGCGGCGTGGGTCAAACTCGGCGCGGCGATCGAGGAGCTGGAGCCCAAGGTCTCCACCCGGCTGGGCGTCGGCCCGGTCGCGCCGGGCGAGGCCGAGCGGTGGGCCGCGGTGATCCTGCGCGGCTATGGGGATTCGAACGAGTATGTCGCGCGAATGCTCGCGGCCGGAGTCGCGCATCCCGACTTCCGCGCGTACGCCGCGTGGGACGGCCGCGAACTCGTCGCCGGCGGGAGCCTCTACGTGCACGGACTCGTCGGCTCGCTCAACACCGCCGCGACGCTGCCCGACCAGCGGCGCAACGGCGCCCAGACCGCGCTGATCAGCATGCGCGTCGAAGCCGCCCGCCGTGAGGGCTGCCGGTGGGTGGTCGCGGAGACCGGCCTGCCCGCCGAGGGAACGAGCAACCCCTCGCTCGACAATCTGGAGCGAGCCGGTCTGCGGCAGCTCTATATTCGGCACAACTGGGTTTGGCGCGCGGCCGACGACCCGAGCGGCCGCCGATGAGCGCCGCCGAGACCGAGCGGCAGTCAGCGCCGGAGTCGGTGCCCGAGTCCGCGTGGGAGCCAGTGCTCGAAGAACTCAGGCGGCGCCGCGGCGAGTTCCGCGAGCGGCGCTTCGTGCCGAGGGACTTCGTCGACCGGCTCAAACAGCTCGGGATCTACCGCGCCGCAACGCCCAGGGCGTTCGGCGGCGAGCCGCTGCCGCCTGCGGAATTCCTCGGCAGGATCGAGCGGATCTCGGTCGTCGACGGGTCGACCGGCTGGGTCGCCGGCTTCGGTTCCGCGCAGGTCTATCTCGCGGCGCTGCCGATCGAGACGCAGCGGGAGATCTACGCGGACGGGCCCGATGTCGTGTTCGCGGGCGGATTGCATCCCGCGCAGCCCGCGTCGCGGACCGCGAAGGGCTTCCTCGTCAACGGGCGTTGGAAGTACGCCTCCGGTGCGATGGCCGCCGATCTCCTCGGCGTCGGCATCCGGAGCGAGGACGCGGGTAAGCCGCTCACCGCGGTGCTCCGTCCCGCGCAGGTCGAGATTCTCCAGGAGTGGAACGCCGTCGGGATGCAGGGCACCGGTTCCTTCGATCTGGTGGTCAAGGGCGTCGAGGTCGACCGCGCGTGGACCTTCATTCGCGGGGGAGAGCCCACGATCGACGAACCGCTCTACCGCTACCCGACGATCGCGTACGCGGCCCAGGTGCTCGCCGTCGTCGGCGCCGGTGTCGCGCGGGCCGCGCTCGACTACGCGATCGAGGTCGGCGCGGAACGTACGAGCATCACCGGCGCACCGAAGCCCGCGGACCGCGCGTACTACCGCGTCGGCGTCGCCGAGGCAGAGGCCGCGCTCGGCTCGGCGCGGGCCTGGTTCTACGAGCTCACCCACGAGGCATGGCGGCTGGTGCTGTCCGGCGAGCCCGTGTCAGACGTGCACAACGCCCGGCTTCGCCTCGCCGCCGCGCACCTCGCGAAGACCGCGGCGCAGGTGGTGAGCAAGATCGTGGAGCTGTCCGGTTCCGCGGCGCTCGACCTGGACCATCCCCTGCAACAGCTGCACGGCGACGCGCTGGTGCCGCAACTGCACGCCTTCCTCGGGCCCGCGATGTACGACTCCGCCGGCGCGGTGCTGATGGGCCTCCCACCCACGGCTCCCGCCTTCCGTTGAATAAGGATACTGACATGACCCCCGCCGCTGCGCGTACTGTTCTGCTTCGGGATCAACCAGAACTTCTTGGATCTGCCGAAGGACGGCGTCACGACCGCCGACGTGTGGGCCGCGTTCGTCGCGATGACGGACCTGATCAAGCGGACCCCCGGCGTCGACTTCATCGGAGACCTCGACGACGACGTCCACATGGTCGGTCCGTCCGAATCGTGGCCCTGGACCTGCTATCTGCTGGCCGACGTGGACAGCCAGGAGACCGTGGCCGCCTGCTGCGATTTCCTGCGCACGATCCGGGTCGGCGAATCGGACTGGAAGCTGTGGAAGTACGCGAAGATCGAGGCCCGCGTCGGCCGAGCGCTCGTCCCGCGTCAGCCCGGAGTTCCCCGATGAGCGCCGCTCACGTCGCCGTCGTCACCGGCGGCGCCGCCGGACTCGGCGAGTCCGTCACGCGGCGGCTGCACGCCGGAGGCTACCGGGTCGCGATCGCGGACATCGACGGCGAGGGCGCGGCTGAGCTGGCGAGGCGGCTCGATCCCGCCGCGCCGGAATCGGCGACCGTGCGCGCGTACGCCGTGGATGTGCGGGACAGCGTCGCCCTGGAGGGCCTGCGCGACGAGGTGATCGCGGACTTCGGGTCCGTGCAGGTGCTCGCGAACAACGCCGCGCGCACGCGAGCCCGGCCGCTGCTGGAGATCACGGCCGAGGAGCTCGGATCAGCTGGCCGGAATCGTGCTCTACGACAGCGCGCCGGTCAACGGTCCGGAATTCGGAGCCGAGTTGGCGCGGGAATTGCAGAAGGTCGCCGAACGGCACGCCGGCAAGCCCGGCCTGGATGTCGCGCTGGCCGCGTTCAATGAGATCCCCGAGATCAACGACGACGCGCCGCACGCGCGGATCGCCCGGGCGATCATGCCGCTCTACCTCGCCGACTACTGGGCCGACGAGCCTCGGTGGTCGTCGATGCAGGCCGCGCTCCAGCCGAGCTACATCTCAGGCGTCGATGAGGACGGCGCGCCCGACCTGTTCGACGACCGCGACGAGCTCGGCGCGTTGGAGGTGCCGACCCTGATCGTGGTCGGCCGGCACGACTTCATCTGCGGACCGCACTGGGCCGAGGAGCTCTTCAAGGCGATCCCGGAGGCTCAGCTGACCGTGCTCGAGGGCAGCGGACATTTCGGCCACCTGGAAGAACCCGATCGCTTCGCCGACACGGTCGCCGCCTTCGTCACCGCGACCGCCTGACGGACCGTTCGACCGACCGCCCGCCCGAGCGGCGCCCCCAGGGCGCGGGTCAGCACTTGAATAGCAGGTCACGGGCTCAATCCCGACAGGGATTGAGCCTTCTGGCATTTCCGCGCCTGCGGCGGCGCTGCCGAAATTGCGGTCGTTGCGCAGAATCCTGCGGTGAGACGCGAGTCGTCCACGGAGCGTTACCGGGGCCATCGATGCATGTGCGGGCGATCTTGCGGGCCTGAAGCAAGAACTCGCGGAATTTTCGTCCAGATATTGCAGAACGAAGTCTGCGGCGTTACGGTCCTCCTTGCACCGGCACCCCTCTGTCCCACCTTTGCGCCGGATTCGCGTAAGGAGTCTTTGGTGTCTCAACCCACGTTCATCGGAACACTACGAAGAGTACTTGCGGCCGCCGGGGGCGCCGCGCTGCTGGTCACGGGCCTGACGGCCCTGTCCGCAGGCACCGCCGCCGCGGCCACGACCGTGACGGGCGGTAGCGGCGCGAGCCTGCCGTACGTCGAGGTTCAGGCGGAGAACTCGCAGACGAACGGTTCGATCATCGGCCCGAGCTACGCCCAGGGTCAGTTGGCTGACGAGGCCTCCGGCCGCGAGGCCGTCTCGCTGCAGGGGTCGGGTTCCTACGTCACGTTCACGACGCCGGTCGCGACGAACTCGATCGATTTCCGGTACAGCATCCCGGACACGTCGGATGGTTCGGTCTATACCGCTCCGTTGTCGCTGTACGTCAACGGGACCAAGCAGACCGACTTCTCGCTGACGAACGCGTATAGCTGGTACTACGGCAGCTACCCGTTCACCAACACCCCGAGCAGCGGTAACCCGCACCACTTCTACGACGAGACCCACCGGTTGTTCTCCACGACGTATCCGGCGGGCACGACCTTCAAG
>NZ_DASZKT010000068.1:0-7793 GCF_035552695.1 Actinospica sp. | reverse complement strand
CCCGCGGCGCCGGAGCCGAAATATCCGGCGATGATCCCGTTCTGGTTGATGCCGAGCAGCTGGTTGAAGGTCGGGTCGGCAGGGTCGTCGACGGTCGTGAACGAGTAGCCGGCCGGCTGGACGAAGGCCGCGGTGTTCGCGGTCCCCTGGTTCTGCGCGTCCGCCTGATTGGCGACGGAGGCGATTGTGGCGCGGGCGCCGCAGCCGGCGGCGGTTCCGACGGCCACGGCCGCGACGGCGCCGATGATGAGCTTCTTCATGGTCCCTCCCCAGGTCCCAGTGCTTCGCAGTAGTCGAAGTCGTTCTGCCATCGATACTGCTCGCCGGGAGGGAGCGCGGCGATCATGCAGGCATGCGGGTGCGCTGGGGGTGCACGCATCCCCGGGCCGGGGGTGTCAGTGCCCTTTCCCGCGCCCCGGATCCTGTGTTCTCATCGGGACTCGAGAAGCGTGAGCACCGCGGCGACCCGGCGGTCGAGCTCCGCGGCGGCACCCAGGCCCAGCTTGGAGAACAGGGAGTTGATATGCTTCTGGACGGCCCGCTCGGTGAGCACCAGGGCCCTGGCGATGGCGGCGTTGCTCTTGCCCTGGGCCATCTGCTCGAGCACCTCGCGCTCCCGGGGAGTGAGCCCGGCCAGCGGCGAGCCCTCGGCCCGCTCGGACCGCGTCACCAGTGCCTCGACGAGCTGCGGGTCCAGCGCCGAACCTCCGGAGGCGACCTGGCGCAGCGAGCGCTCGAGTTCGGAGACGTCGCCGATCCGCTCCTTGAGCAGATACCCCGCACCCGCCGCCCCGCCGCGCAGGAACTCGTACGCGTACTGCGGATCGGCGAACTGGGTGAGCAGGATGACGCCGGTGCCCGGGTGCTCGGCGCGGATCCGCGCGGCGGCCTTGAGGCCTTCGGTGCCGTGGTCCGGCGGCATCCGGATGTCGGTGATCACCACGTCGGGCCGGTGCTCGTCGACGGCGGCGAGCAACTCGTCGAGGTCTGCGACAGCCGCGAGCAGCTCGACGTCGTCCAGCGCGTCGAGCAGCGCCGAGGTTCCGGCACGCAGCAGGTAGTTGTCCTCGGCCAGGACAACCCGGATCGGCACGAATACTCCTCCCCTGGAGGGCACGGATGACACGGGTTCCCACGATAGACGCACCGCGGCCGTTGTCCACCGCGCGGACCCGCGCCGATGCGCTGTACCCGCTGTTCCAGGCGTCGGCGCAGGGAGTCGTCTCGGTGGGGTTCGTGATCGCGGTGTACGAGGCACTGGTGGCGGGCGAGCTGCATTTCTGGCCGGCCGCGCCGGACTCCTGGATTCTGCCGATGTGGGTGGCCGCCGCGAGCGTGTCCGGGCTCGGCCTCGGTCCGCTGCGCCGGCTCGTCGCGCGGCTGCTGCGGCGGGCGTGGCCGACGGGCGCGCACGATCCGTACGCGGAGTTGGCCGAGACCGTGGCCGGGGCGCGGCTGGCGACCCCGGCGGAAGACGCGCTGAACCGGCTGGCGGAGATCGCGGTGCGCGGGACGGGCGCGCGGGCGGCTCGGGCGGTCCGGGCCACGGCTGACGAGACGGTACCGGTCGCCGTCACGCCCGCTGAGACGTTCCCCATCGCGGTGGACGGCAGGGTGCTGGGTCAGCTGGTGCTCGAACCGTCGCGGCGCGGACTGAGCAAGGCGGATCGGCGGCTGGCGACCTCCCTCGCGGACGCGGCGGGTGCGGTGCTGCGCAACGCCGAGCTGACCGCGGAGCTGGCCGAACAGCTGCGTCGGCGGGAGGCCCAGGCCGCGGAACTCGACCGGTCGCGGCGGCGCGTCGTGGCGGCGCGGGACGAGGCCAGGGAACGTCTCGGGCAGCAGATTCAGGACACTGTCGGCAGGGCGCTGAGTCAGGGCCGGGAGCAGGCGTCCGCCTTGGCGCAGTCGGGGGACGCGGCCGGCTGGGAGCCGCGGCTGGCCGAACTCACCGAACTGGTCGACACGGCGGTGAAGGACTTTCGGCGCATCGTGCACGGCGTGTACCCGGCGACGTTGACCGACCACGGACTCCGCGCGGCGCTCGGCAATCTCGTCGCCGACCTTCCGGGCAGCCCGAGATTCACCGCTCCCGAGCTGCCCCGATTCGAGGCGCGGTACGAAGCAGGGGTCTACTTCTGTGTCGCCGCGCTGCTCGAGCCGGTCGCCGGCGACGCGGACGTGCGGGTCGAATTCGAAGACGGCGAGCTCAGAGTCCGGCTGAGCAGCGTGCACGTCGACTGGAGTCCCGGGACGCTGGAGGCGATCCGGGACCGGGTCGCGGCGCTCGACGGCCGTCTTCGTCTGGACGGCGCGGACCTCGCCGAACTGCTTGTGCCCATCCGGACGGAGGTGGCCGCGTGATCGGCCGAATCTTCAATCGCACACTGATATACGCGCTGCTGGTGGCGGCGATCGGCGCGGCGTACGTGTACGGAGTGGCGAACGTGGACGCCGCGTTCGGCCTCGACTCGGACTGGCTCGCGCCGCCCCAGGTCGCGGCGGCCGGGCTGGTCGCGGTCGGCTTCGATCCGATACGCCGGCGGGTCGAATCGTGGGCGGATCGGCTCGTGTACGGCCGCCGGATCACCGCAGGTGCCGCTGTCGCGCAGATAACGGCACTCGGCCAGGGCGGCGACAGCGCGGCGGCGCTGCGCGACCTCGCGCGGATCGTCGCCCTCGGGCTCGGCACCGGAACCGCCTCGATCCAGTTGCGGAAGCCGGACGGCGGCGCCCACCGGTACGCGTGGCCGGTGCAGGAGCCGCCGAAGCGACTGCGGGAGCTGCCGATCAACTATCAGGGTACTGTCGTCGGAGCGCTGGAACTGCCCGCCGACCCGGGACGCGCCCCGGCACCTCGGCGAAGGGCGATGGTCGAGAGCCTGATCCGGAGCGCCGGCGTGATCCTGCACAACGCGAGCCTCACCATCGAGCTCGAATATCAGATTACGCGTATGCGGTCGCGCGCGTCGGAAATCCATGCCGCACGCTGGCGCATCGTCGCCGCGCAGGACAGCGAGCGGCGCGAACTCGAGCGCGACCTGCACGACGGAGCGCAACCCGGGCTGACGGCCGTCCGCCTCGGGCTCGGGCTGGTCACGCATCTCGCGAAGGCGGGGAAGACCGATGCGGCACGGCGTGCGGTCCAGAACCTGATCGCACAGATCGACAACGCGTCGGCCGGGCTGCAGCAGACGCTGCGCGGGCTCGATCCGGAGGTGCTGCGGGAGTCCGGGCTCGCCGCCGCGCTGCGCGAACTGGCGGACGAGTCGGGCGTGGCCGGCCATGCGGAGATCACGGACGCGACCGACGGCCTGCGGTTCCGCGCGGATCTGGAGGCCGCGGCGTACTTCTGCTGCGCGGAGGCGATCCAGAACGCCGCGAAGCACGCCCCGGGGGCGGCTCTGCACATCCTGCTCGAGCACGGTTCCGGCCAGGTCCGCTTCGAGGTGCGCGACGAGGGACCCGGCTTCGAAGCGGGCGACGTGCGGGAGCGCGCGGGCAGCGGCCTGCGGAACATGGCGGATCGCGCGGAGACGGTCGACGGCGGACTCACGGTCGAGTCCACGCCGCGCGGCACGATCGTGACCGGGTGGATTCCGCTATCGTAAGATCTCAACACAGCTAGGAGCCCTGACCGTGCCAAGCCACATCACCGCCGCCGCACAGGCCGCGCCGTCCACGCCCGCGCTCGTCGTGGACGCGGACACGCTGGATCGGAACATCGCGAGGATGGCGGCCGCCGGACGCGCCGGCGGGTTCGCGCTTCGCCCGCACGCGAAGACGCACAAATGCCCGCAGATCGCGGAGAAGCAGCTGGCGGCCGGGGCGGTCGGGCTGACGGTGGCGACGATCGGCGAGGCCGAGGCGTTCGCGGCCGGTGGCGTCACAGACCTCTTCATCGCGTACCCGCTGTGGCTCGACGACGGCAAGCAGCGACGGCTGGCGAAGCTGGCGGCCGGGGCGCGCGTCCAGGTCGGCGTGGACTCGGTCGAGAACGCGCGACGGATCGCGGGAACGGGGGCGAGCGTCCTCATCGAGATCGACAGCGGCCATCACCGGACCGGCGTACGCCCGGGCGAGGCAGGGGCGCTTGCTCGGGCGGCGAGCGAACTCGGGCTGACGGTGGACGGCGTGTTCACCTTCCCGGGCCACGGCACGGCGCACGCCGCGAACGCGACTCCGACCGACGTCCGCGCCCAGGCGGCACGCGACCAGGAAGCCGCGTTGACCGAGGCGGCGGCGTCGCTGCGGGACGCGGGCATCGAACCGACGGTCGTCAGCGGCGGCTCGACGCCGACCGCCGCGCTGCGCGGGGACGGCCAGATCAATGAGCTGCGACCCGGCGTGTACGTGTTCAACGACGCGATGCAGGTCGCGCTCGGCTCGTGCACCGTCGAGGACGTGGCGCTGGCCGCCGCCGCGACGGTGGTCAGCGTCCCGGCGGCGGACCGCTTCGTGCTCGACGCCGGGAGCAAGGTGCTCGGCGCGGACCCGAACGCCTGGTCGCCGGGCTACGGGCTGGTCCCCGCGTATCCGGGCTCGAAGGTCGTCCAGCTCTCCGAGCACCACGCCGTCGTGCAACTGCCGCCGGGGGTGACCGCGCCGCGGCACGGGGACCGGGTGGTGATCATCCCGAACCACGTGTGCAACGCGGTCAACCTCGCGGCCGAACTCGTCATCGTGCGGGAGGGCCGGCACGTGGAGAGCTGGCCGGTCGCCGCGCGCGGCGCCAACAGTTAGCAGCCAACAGTTAGCAACAGTCAGCGGCGCTACTGACTAGAGCGGGGTCACGTAAGCGCCGGAGATGCCGCCGTCCACGACGAAGCCGGATGCCGTGATGAAGGACGCGTCGTCGCTGCCGAGGAACGCGACGGCGGCGGCGATCTCCTCCGGCTCGGCGAAGCGGCCGACCGGGATGTGCACCAGACGCCGCGCGGCGCGCTCCGGGTCCTTGGCGAACAGCTCCTGCAGCAGCGGGGTGTTCACCGGTCCCGGGCACAGCGCGTTGACCCGGATGCCCTCACGCGCGAACTGAACGCCGAGTTCGCGGCTCATCGCCAGCACCGCGCCCTTCGACGCCGTATACGAGATCTGCGACGTGGCCGCGCCCATCAGCGCGACGAAGGAGGCCGTGTTCACGATCGCGCCCTTGCGCCCGGACTCGGCGTACTGCCGCCGCATGTGCGGGATCGCGGCCTTGCAGCACAGGTAGACGCTGGTCAGATTGACCTCCTGGACCTTGCGCCAGGCCTCGATGCCGGTGTCCAGGATCGAGTCGTCGTCCGGCGGCGAGATGCCGGCGTTGTTGAAGGCCAGGTCCAGCGAGCCGTAGCGGTCGACGGTCGTCTGGAACAGCGCCTCGACCTGCTCGCGGTCGGTCACGTCGGTGGCCGCGAACAGGCCGCCGACCTCCTCGGCGGCCTTCGGCCCCATGGTCTCGTCGAGGTCGGCGATGACGACGCTCGCGCCCTCGGCGGCCAGGCGCCGGGCCGTGGCCAGGCCGATTCCGCTGGCCCCGCCGGTGATCACGGCCGCCTTCCCGGCGTAGCGCTGCACCATGTTCTTCTCCTGCTCTATCAGTACGCGATGAAGACGTTCTTGGTCTCGGTGAACGCGTCGAGGGCGTCCGGGCCGAGCTCGCGGCCGAGGCCGGATTCCTTGTAGCCGCCGAACGGCGTCCAGTAGCGGACCGAGGAGTTGGAGTTGACCGAGAGGTTGCCGGCCTGCACTGCGCGCGCGGTACGCAGCGCGCGGCCGATGTCCCGAGTCCAGATCGAGCCGGACAGGCCGTAGCGCGTGGCATTGGCGAGCCGGACGGCGTCGGCCTCGTCCTCGAACGGCAGCACGGCCACGACCGGGCCGAAGATCTCCTCCGTCGCGGCGCGCGCGCCGGCCTCGATCGGGGCGAGCACGGTCGGCGGGTACCAGAAGCCTGGTCCGTCGGGCGCGTCGCCGCGAAAGGCGATCGGTGCGTCCTCGGGCACGTAGCCGCGCACCCGCTCGCGCTGCGCGGCCGAGATCAGCGGACCCATGTCCGTGCTCTCATTCGCCGGGTCGCCGACGCGGAACGCCTTGACGGCGGGCTCCAGCAGCTCCATGAACCGGTCATAGACGTTGCGCTGGACGAGGATGCGGCTGCGCGCGCAGCAGTCCTGGCCCGCGTTGTCGAACACGGCGCCGGGTGCGGCTGCCGCGGCCTGTTCGAGGTCCGCGTCGGCGAAGACGAGGTTGGCGCTCTTGCCGCCGAGTTCGAGCGTCACCGGGATGATCCGGCTCGCGGCCTTGACGGCGATCTCGCGGCCGACGCGCGTCGAGCCGGTGAAGACGATCTTCGCGACGCCGGGGTGCTCGACCAGCCGGGCACCCGCGATCGGTCCGGTGCCGGGCAGCACCTGGAAGACGTCCGGCGGCAGCCCGGCTTCGAGCGCGAGCCCGGCCAGCCGCAGCGCGGTCAGCGGCGTGAGCTCGGCGGGTTTGAGGATGACCGTGTTCCCGGCGGCGAGCGCGGGCGCGACGGCCCAGGCGGCGATCGGCATCGGGAAGTTCCAGGGCGCGATCACGCCGACGACGCCGACCGGCTCCTTGAACGTGACGTCGACGCCGCCGGACACCGGGATCTGCTGCCCGATCAGCCGTTCGGGCGCACCCGCGTAGTACTCGAACAGGTCACGCGCGTTGCCCGCCTCCCAGCGCGCTCCTCCGATCGGGTGGCCCGAGTTCGCGACCTCGAGCCGCGCGAGTTCCTCGAGCTCGTCGTCGATGCGGCGGGCGAAGCTGCGCAGCAGCCGGGCGCGGTCGCCGGGGGCCACGTCGCGCCACGCCGGGAACGCGTCATCGGCGCGGGCCACGGCCGCGTCGACGTCGCGTACCGAGGCCATCGGCACCTCGGCGATCGGCTGCTCGGTCGCAGGGTTCAAGACCGTATAGGCCTGCTCGCTCATACGACCACCTTGCCGGCGTTTTCGACGAACGCGGCGAAGAGCCGCAGCTCGCGGTCCTGCTCGGGGTGCCACTGCACGCCGACGACGAACGTCCGGTCGCTCGCGACGACGGCCTCGATCCTGCCGTCCGGCGCGCGGCCGGTGATGGCCAGGCCCTCGCCGAGTCGGGCGATCGCCTGATGGTGGTAGCAGGACGCTGTGACGCTGGGTCCGAGAATCGAACCGGGCAACGCGGCGGGATCGAGCGTGACCTGAGTGCTGCCGAAGACCGCGACGCCGCCTCGGTGATCCTCGACGTGCTGGATCAGCGAGCCGCCGTACAGCACGTTGAGCAGTTGCGCGCCACGGCAGATGGCGAGCACCGGAAGGTCCCGCTCCAGCGCGGCCGACAGCAGCGCGAGCTCCCAGGCGTCGCGCTGCTCGCGCGGCGCGTCGGTCGTCTCGTGGCACGCCTCGTCGTAGCGCGCGGGATCCACGTCGGGGCCGCCCGAGATCACCAGACCATCGAGCCCTGCGACAGTCTCCGCGGCGTAGCTCGGGTCGCTCACGTCGCTCGCATTGCCGGTCGGAGGGAGCAGCAACGCGATCCCGCCGGCCGCCGCGACGCAGTCCACGTACGTGGCCGGAAGCGTCGCCGCGTCCAGTTGCCAGATGCCCCACGAAGCATGTTCGCGGTACGTGCTGATGCCGATCCGCGGTCGTCTGTTGCGCGTGTTCACAGTCGTTCGTATCCTCGGCGTCGTTCCCAGTCCGTGACGGCCGCGTTGAAGGATTCGGTCTCGATGCGGGCGGCGTTCAGGTAGTGCGCGACGACGCCCTCGCCCAGGGCCGTTTTGGCCAGGTCGCTGG
>NZ_DASZKT010000067.1:0-29282 GCF_035552695.1 Actinospica sp. | reverse complement strand
CTGATCGCGATCTTCAGCTTCATCGACGGCCAGATCGGACCCAAGCCCGACTCCTCGACGCTGGTGATCGCGATCCTGCTGGCCATCGCGATCCTGGTGATGGTCACGATGGCGGTCCCGACACTGCGTCACTTCGCCAAGCGCCGCCTCGGCCCCTTCTTCGAAGGCTCACTCCCGCGACTGCTCGACGTGGCGCAGAGCCCGCGCAAGCTGGCCGAGGCGGTCGGCGGCACCGTCACCCTCTCGCTGTTCAACTCGCTGTGCCTGTGGGCCTCGGTGCACGCGATGACGCCGCGCGGCAGCGGCCACGCGACCATCAGCTACGCCACCGCGACGGTCGTCTATCTCACCGCGCAGACGGCCGGCTCCTTCATCCCCGTGCCGGCCGGCGTCGGCACCGTCGAACTCGCCATCACCGGCGTCCTCACGGCGATCAACGTGCCCAGAGAGACCGCCGTCACCGCGGTCCTGGTCTTCCGCCTGCTCCGCGCCTACCTCCCCGCCCTCCCCGGCTACATCACCTTCACCTACCTCCAGCGCAAGAGCCTGCTCTGACCGTAGGAGGAGACGACGAACGGCGCGACGAACAGACCGTCGCGCCGTTTTCGGATCAGCCCCGAGCCCTAGTAGATGGGCTTCTGCGGCTCGATCTGGTTGACCCAGGAGACGATGCCGCCGCCGAGATGCACGGCGTCGGTGAAGCCGGCGGCCTTGACCAGGGCGAGGACCTCGGCCGAGCGCACTCCCGACTTGCAGTGCAGGACGATCTTCTTGTCCTGCGGCAGCTTCGTGAGGGCGTCGCCCATCAGGAACTCGTTCTTCGGCACCAGCTTCGCGCCGTCGATGCTGACGATCTCCCACTCGGCGGGCTCGCGGACGTCGATGATCTCGAGGCTCTGACCCTCGTCGATCCACGACTTGAGCGTCTTCGGGGTGATCGTGGAGTCCTTGACCGCCTCCTGCGCCTCCTCGGAGACCGCGCCGCAGAACGCCTCGTAGTCGATCAGCTCGGTGACCGTCGGGTTCTTGCCGCACACCGCGCACTCCGGGTCCTTGCGGACCTTGACCGTGCGGTACGTCATCTCCAGGGCGTCGTAGATCATCAGCCGGCCGACCAGCGGCTCGCCGATGCCCGTCAGCACCTTGATGCCCTCGGTCACCTGGATCGAGCCGATCGAGGCGCACAGCACGCCGAGCACGCCGCCCTCCGCGCAGGACGGGACCATGCCGGGGGGCGGGGGCTCCGGGTAGAGGCAGCGGTAGCAGGGCCCGTACTCGGCCCAGAACACCGAGGCCTGGCCGTCGAAGCGGTAGATCGAGCCCCACACGTACGGCTTGTTCAGCAGCACGCAGGCGTCGTTGACCAGGTACCTGGTGGCGAAGTTGTCGGTGCCGTCGATGATCAGGTCGTACTGCGCGAACAGCTCCATCACGTTCGACGAGTCGAGGCGCTCCTCGTGCAGCTGCACGTTCACCAGCGGGTTGATCTCGCGCACCGAGTCGCGCGCGGACTCCGCCTTCGACCGGCCGACGTCCGACTGGCCGTGGATGATCTGGCGCTGCAGATTCGACTCGTCCACGGTGTCGAACTCGACGATGCCCAGGGTGCCGACCCCGGCCGCGGCCAGGTACATCAGCGCGGGCGAGCCGAGGCCGCCGGCGCCCACGCACAGCACCTTGGCGTTCTTGAGCCGCTTCTGGCCGTCCATCGCGACGTCCGGAATGATCAGATGCCGCGAGTAGCGGCGCACCTCGTCCACGGACAGTTGCGCGGCCGGCTCGACCAGCGGCGGTAGCTTCACAGGCGGTGCGGACACGGCCGGAGGTCTCCTCACTGGGGTGACATCCCGCTGGGGGATATCTCGGAAAAGCTCTGTTCTCTCCGCAACGATCCCATGCCAGGGAGCATTCCCGCGAGGCGGTCCAGGTGGTGGAAAGCCACAAGCGGCTACCCATGCCAGGTTACCGAGCCGTAGGATGGCAGTGAATCGGGGCTTGCCGGGAAGCCGCGCAGGCCTTCAGAACTAGCGAGGAGCGCCGTGACCAGCAGCGCCGAAGCCGTGCCGACCGTCGAGAGGCGCGCGCGTTCCATGCGCCTGCCCCGGGTGGCCCGGCGCAACCAGCTGCTCGGCGCGGCCCGCGAGGTCTTCGTCGCCCAGGGCTACCACGCGGCCGCGATGGACGACATCGCCGAGCGCGCCGGAGTCTCGAAGCCGGTGCTCTACCAGCACTTCCCCGGCAAGCTCGAGCTCTACCTCGCGCTGCTCGACCAGCAGTGCGAGATCATGGTCGGCAAGATCCGCTCCGCGCTGGACTCCACGCACGACAACAAGCTGCGCGTGGCCGCGACCATGGACGCCTACTTCGACTTCGTCGAGCACGAGACCGGCGCGTTCCGGCTGGTGTTCGAGTCCGACCTGAACAACGAGCCGGCGGTGCGCGAGCGGGTGGCCGACGCGCAGCTCGAGTGCGCGCGGCTGATCAGCGAGGTCATCGCGGAGGACACCGGCCTGTCGCACCAGGAGGCCATGCTGCTCGCCGTGGGCCTGACCGGCATCTCGCAGGTCACGGCGCGATATTGGCTGGCCAGCGACTCCCCGGTGTCCAGGGAGCAGGCCTCGGCGCTGATCTCGCAGCTCGCCTGGCGGGGCATCGCGAAGTTCCCGCTCGGCTCCGGCGGCCAGGGCACGGGCTCGGGCAAGTAGCCGGGGGCGCCGCGCGACGGCAGCGGCGAACCGGACGCCGCGGGACGCGGCGCCGCGACGCCGCGAAATAATCGCGCCAGGTCGCCGCGTTCGCTCGGGAGCCGAGGCCGCTCGGTTACGCTGGCGGTGGCCCGGACGGGTTTGCAGGGAAGTCACGAACGGCGCGCGGACAGTACCCGGCGCCATGGAGGGATGAGGCGTGGAGATCAAGATCGGCGTCCAGCACGCGACCCGTGAGCTGACCGTGGAGTCCGCGCTCACTCCGGCCGAGGTGGAGAGCGCGGTCTCGGCGGCGCTGTCCGGCAAGTCGGGGCTGCTGGTGCTCGAGGACGAGAAGGGCAGGAAGGTCATCGTGCCCGCGGACCGGCTCGCATACGTGGAGATCGGCGAGCAGACGGTGCGTCGCGTCGGCTTCGGCGCGCTCTAGGACAAATGCCGCCGGATCGGACGGAGCGTCAGTATTCTGGCGCACGTGCTCTGGCAACTGCTGTGGCCGGCGCTCGGCGGGCTGTTGATCGGCTCGCTCGGGCGCCTCGCCGTTCCCGGACCCGTCTCCATGCCATGGCCGCGCACGCTGGCGGCCGGGCTGCTCGGCGGCGTCGGCGGGGGCCTGCTGGCCTCCGTCGTGATCGGCCGGGAACACCGGGTGATCTGCTTCGTCATCGCGGCACTGTTCGCCGCGCTGCTGGTGTACGGCTACTCGATCGTTCGGCGTTCGCGCGCGCTGGCGCGCAGCTGAGCGAGCGCGGTCGCGATCGACTGCGGCGGCGGTGGCGGTGGCCGACGGCGATCAGGCGTGCCGGCTGCGGCCGACGGCGATCAGCTGTGCGGGCCGCGGCAGCTTGCGGTCGGCCGCGGCCACCTGCGGCCGGACGATTGGCGAGGTTCAGCGCGTGCCGAGCGCGTGCCTGAGCACCAGCGCCTCGCCGGCCAGTCGCCGTCGCACCAGCTCAAGGCGGTCGGCCAGCACCGGGTCGGCGGCCGCCTCGGCGAGCCGGTCGGCCGCCCACTGCTGCGGCTCAGGATCCAGCTGCACCCCGTAGGCCAGTGCGGTCAGCAGCTGCCAGTGGTACGCCCTGGCCAGCGCCTCCCACCAGTCCTCCGGCCGCACCCGCGCCTCGGCCTCGTCCAGGCGTCCGTCCGGCCCCTGCGGACGGACGCCGGCAACCAGCCGCCCGTGCGCGGCGGCCGCCGAATCCGCCGCGGCGACCCGGTCGGCGAAGCGCGGTGCGCCGGCACCGAGGGACGCCCAGCGCTCGGCGTCGGCCAACGCCTGGTAGCCGGCCTCGCGGGCGGCGCGATCAGCGGGCTGACCGGACCGTTCCTCCTCAGACTTCTGCATGTCACGCAGCGTACCCATTCGGGGGGCGCCGGGCTGGTAACATGGTGACACTGGCGGTGTCCTCGGGCCCGCCACGGCGGACCTCGAGTCCGCCGGATGCCCGGTCGGCGCCCCGATCGGCTCCGACCGCGCGGCTGGTGAACGACGTCTTCGACGCCCGGCGGCCACGCGAACCCCCACCGCATGGGCACCGCGGCCCCTGCGCCCGGCACTCACCGCCCGGCCGCGCCCTGCCGCAGCCGCGAGAGCGAACGAAGAGGTAACGATCATCAGCACCCAGACACAGACCAGCGGCGAGAGCACCGAAGAGACCGCCGTGACCAGCGGCTTCGCCGCACTCGGCGTAGCCGGACACATCGTCGAGGCGCTCGACGGGCTCGGCATCAGCGTGCCGTTCCCGATCCAGGCGTCCACCATCCCGGTCGCGCTCGGCGGCGCGGACATCATCGGGCAGGCCAAGACCGGCACCGGCAAGACGCTGGCCTTCGGCGTCCCGGTGCTCCAGCGCCTCAAGGAGGCCGCGGAAGCGCCGCGGCCCGCCACCGCCGCCGCGACCTCACCGGCCGCGAAGGCCGCCGCGGCGGCCGGCGGTTCCGGCCGCCGCCGCGGGCGCTCGTCCGGCGGCAACGCGGGCGCGAAGCTGCCGCCGGCCGGCGGCACCCCGCAGGCGCTGATCGTGGTGCCGACCCGCGAGCTCGCCGTGCAGGTGTGCGCCGACCTGGCCGGCGCGGGCAGCACGAAGTCGGTGCGGGTGCAGGCGCTCTACGGCGGCCGCGCCTACGAGCCGCAGGTCAAGGCGCTGACCGAGGGCATCGACGTCGCCGTGGCCACGCCGGGCCGGCTGCTCGACCTGGTCAACCAGGGCCACCTGGTGCTCGGCCAGGTGCGCACGCTCGTGCTCGACGAGGCGGACGAGATGCTCGACCTCGGCTTCCTGCCGGACGTCGAGCGGATCATCCGGCTGCTGCCGGCCGACCGGCAGACCATGCTGTTCTCGGCGACCATGCCGGGTGCGGTCATCTCGCTGGCCCGGCAGTACATGAACCGGCCCACGCACATCCGCGCCGCCGACCCGCACGACGAGGGCATTTCGGTGGCGAACATCAAGCAGGTCGTCTACCGCGCGCACGACCTCGACAAGATCGAGATGCTCGCGCGCATCCTGCAGGCCCGCGACCGCGGTCTGACCATGGTCTTCGCCCGCACCAAGCGCGCGGTGGCGCGGATCACCGAGGAACTGCAGGACCGGCACTTCGCGGTCGGCGCGGTGCACGGCGACCTGGCCCAGGGCGCGCGCGAGCAGGCGCTGCGCGCGTTCCGCAACGGCAAGGTGGACGTGCTGGTGGCCACCGACGTGGCCGCGCGCGGCATCGACGTCGAGGGCGTGACCCACGTGGTCAACTACCAGTGCCCGGAGGACGAGAAGGTCTACACGCACCGGATCGGCCGCACCGGCCGGGCCGGGCGCACCGGCATCTCGGTCACGCTGGTGGACTGGGAGGACATGCCGCGCTGGGGCCTGATCAACAAGGCGCTGGGGCTGGATCTCGCCGAGCCGGTCGAGCTGTACTCCACCTCGCCGCAGCTGTACGCGGACCTGGACATTCCGCAGGGCGTCAAGGGCGCGCTGCCGAAGCAGGACCGGGTGCGCGCCGGGCTGGACGCCGAGGAGCTCGAGGACCTCGGCGAGACCGGTCGGCACGGCGGTGGCGGTGGTGGCGGCGGCGGTCGCGGCCGTGGGCGCGACGGCAGGCGCGGCGCTGAGGCGGCGGCGCCCGCCGAGCAGCCGGAGCCGCGTCGCGAGCGCACTCCGCGGCAGCGTCGGCGCACCCGTGGCGGACAGTCCGGGTCAACGGACGTCATCGCGGTGCACACCGAGCAGGCGGCCGCGCACGGCGCCGCCCCGGTCGTGCAGAGCCAGGCGGACCCGTTCCGCGCGCCGACGCTCGAGCGCGCCGCGGCGCAGGGCGCCGAGACGGCCGAGAAGCCGAAGCGGACGAGGACGAGGACGCGTGCCGCAGGCTTCGCGGAGCCCGTCGCCGAGCCCGTTGTCGAGACTGTCGTCGAGTCCGCTCCGGTGGTCGTCGAAGCCGCTCCCGAGGCTCAGGTCGAGGAGAAGCCCAAGCGCGCCCGGACCCGCAAGCGCACCGCGGCCGTCGCGGAGCCCGTTGCCGAGGCCATCGCCGAGACCAACGTCGAGGCCGCTCCCGTCGCCGAGGCTCCCGCCGAGGAGAGGCCCGCCGCGCGCAAGCGGACCCGTAAGCGGACGAACGTGGCCGAGGCTCCCATCGCGGAGCGCACCGAGATCGTCGCCGCGTCGGTCGCCGATGCCGTCGCTCCGGTCGAGGAGAAGCCGGTGCGCAAGCGCGCCCCGCGGAAGACGACCGCGAAGAGGACCGCCGCGGCGGTCGACGGCGCGGAGACCGCGGCAGCGCCCGCTGCCGCTGCCGCGGAGAAGCCCGCGCGCAAGCGCACCGCCCCGGCCGCCAACCCGCGCGGCGGCAGCATCCGGCTCGCCCCGGGCTCGCTGGCCGACCCGAGCCTGCCGCAGCCCGAGCCGGTGCGTCCCGCGGCGGTGAACGAGCCGGTCGAGCTGGCCGAGCCGGTCTTCACCCAGGAGCCGATCCTGCCGGCCGCGCAGCGCGCCGAGCGTCCGCCGCGCAAGCGGTCCGCGAAGAAGTCGGTGGCCGCGCAGGCCGCGCCGGGCCCCCAGGTCACCTCCACCCTGCCGGGCGAGGAGCACACCGAGGATGCCGTGCTGAACCTCGGCCCGGTCGCGAATCGGCGGCGCACTCAGGTCTGACCACGCTGACCGCCAAGCGGTAACGGACTAGGAGGGGAGCCGCGTTGTCCACGCCGCCGTACCTGGGGCTGCCTCCGGGCGCCCGCCGCGTCGCGCTGTCCGTGGCCGCGGGTCCGCTGTCCGCGCTGGAGGCCGATCCGCCCGAGGACGTCGCGCTGCGCGGCGAGGTCATCTGCGTGCCCGGATTCACCGGGTCCAAGGAGGACTTCCTGCCGCTGCTCGGACCGCTAAGCCGCGCCGGCGTGCGCGTGCTGTCGATCGACCAGCGCGGGCAGTGCGACTCCCCCGCGCTGCCGTTGGACACGCCGTACACGCTGCGCGGTTACGGCGAGGAACTCAGGGAGCTGATCGAGCAGCGGGCCGAGGCGGGCGTGCCGGTGCACCTGCTCGGGCACTCCTTCGGCGGCTACGTGGCGCGGAAGGCCCTGCTGATGGGCCCCGCGCTGCCGCTCGCCTCGGTGACGCTGCTGGGCACCGGTCCCGGCGCCGTCCCGCGGCCCGCGGCCGACCGGGTGCGCTTCTTCCTGGCCGTCTCCCGGGTGCTGAACCCGGTGGTCGGCAACCGGGCGCTGTTGCTGGACCGTCATCCGGATCCGGCGGTCCAGGCCTTCATCCGACACCGCATCAGGGGCAACGACCGGCGCTCGCTGCGGGCGATCGCGCGCTGGCTGCTCACCGAGCCGGACCGGGTCGACGAGCTGGCCGCGACGCTGCGGCGCGACGGGCTGCCGTGCGCCGTGCTCTGCGGAGCGGACGAGACCACGTGGCCCGTCCCCGAGCAGCGTTCGATGGCCGAGCGGCTCGGCGCCCCCTTCTCCGCGATCCCGGGCGGCGGGCACTCGGTGAACGTGCAGCAGCCCGAGCTCTTGGTCGAGGCGCTGCTGGCCTTCTGGGCGAAGTACCCGGTGAGCGAGGACGAGCCGGCGGTCTGACCGCCTGTCAAACAGTCTCGGGTTTCAGCCCTCGTCCAGTTCCGCCAGGCACAGCGACGTGGTCTTCCCGTTCCCGCCTCAGCCCTCGTCCAGCTCCACCAGGAAGGACGTGGTCTTACCGCCGCCGGGCGCCGCGCGCACCCACCAGCTCGCGGTCAGCGCGTCCACCAGGCTCAGGCCTCGATGATGCTCGTCCTCGGGGCCCGCGTCGAGCATCAGCGGCAGGTCCACGCAGCGGTCGGTCACCTCGCACAGCAGCCGCCGCGGCTCGTTGCCCAGACCGTGCTGCAACTCGCGCGGACCGTAGACGAGGCGGGCGTGCACGGTGATCGGACCGGCGCCGTGCAGCACCGAGTTCGTCACCAGCTCGCTGAAGGCGACCAGCGCGCCGAAGGCCTGGTCCTCCTTGCCGGGGCACTGGGCGTCGAGCCAGCCCTCCAGCCAGATCCGGGCCAGCCTCGCGTGCACCGGCAGGGCGGGGAACGTCCACCAGACTCCGTCGGCCGGAGCGGGGGCCGTGTCAGCCTCCGTATCGACTGGTGGCGCTTCGTGCATCATGGTGCGCATCGCAGACCACAACCTCTCGGTCCCGCGGTCTGACGGTCCGCCTCGTTCGCGGCGCGTCATCCGTTGTCTGGTACTCAAGAGTAGGCCGTGCGGAGGCGATTGCGGATGCACTTTGCACCTGTGCAACTCTTTCGAGCTACGGAAAGTCCCCTTCGCGTCCGCTTTCCGTGATAAACGCAGGTCCCCTTGACTCCACGTTAAGAGTCAAGGGGACCTGAAGCGCCGTCAGACGCACCGCGCGCGCCCGGGAATCGAGCGCCCCCCGGCGTCTGCCGGGTCCGGCTCAGACCTGGTCGGCCTTCTCGAGCGCCGTGCAGCAGGTGTCGGTGATCACCCGGGTCACGCTGTAGGGGTCGCAGTTGGCGTTCGGGCGACGGTCCTCGATGTAGCCCTTCTGGTCCACCTCGACCTGCCACGGGATGCGCACCGAGGCGCCGCGGTTCGACACGCCGTAGCTGTACTCGCTCCACGGGGCGGTCTCGTGCAGGCCGGTGAGCCGGTCCTGGATCCCGTCGCCGTAGACGGCGACGTGCTCGAGCGGCTTGCCCTCGCCGCCGAGCGACTCGGCCGCGGTGATGATCGCCTCGTAGCCCTCGCGCATGGCCTTGGTGGAGAAGTTGGTGTGCGCGCCGGCGCCGTTCCAGTCACCCTTCACCGGCTTGGCGCCGAAGCTGACGGACACGCCGAAGTCCTCGGCCGCGCGGTGCAGCAGCCAGCGGGCGATCCACAGGTGGTCGGCCGCCTCGACGGTGCCGGCCGGGCCGATCTGGAACTCCCACTGGCCGGGCATGACCTCGGCGTTGATGCCGGAGATCTTCAGGCCGGCATCGAGGCAGTAGTCCAGGTGCTTCTCGACGATCTCGCGGCCGACGATGTTCGACGCGCCGACGCCGCAGTAGTACGGGCCCTGCGGGCCGGGGAAGCCGCCGCCCTCGGGGAAGCCGAGCGGACGCTCGCCGTCGAACAGGGTGTACTCCTGCTCGATGCCGAACCACGGCTCCTGGGCGGCGAAGCGGTCGGCCACCTCGACGGTCGCGGCCCGGGTGTTCGACTCGTGCGGGGTGAAGTCGATGTTCTGCACCTCGCACAGCACCAGCACGTTCTCCCCGCCGCGCACCGGGTCCGGCACGGTGAGCACCGGCTGCAGGACGCGGTCCGAGGCGTGCCCCTCGGCCTGGTTGGTGCTGGACCCGTCGAAGCCCCAGATCGGCGGTTCGGCGCCGTCTGTCAGGATCTTCGTCTTCGACCGCAGTTGCGCGGTGGGGCGGGTGCCGTCGATCCAGATGTACTCGGCCTTGTAACTCACGGGCAGTCCTCAACAGGCAGGAAAAGGGGTCACTGGCGTCCCCCAGGCTCACAGCACCTCGTTTCCGCCTTGTTAACCGGTCGTGAACTCGGCATCAATCACGTGACGAGTCGGCGTCCGGCGGGTTCTCGTCCGGGTGGTCGAACCATTCCGGCGGCGGACCGTCGCCGAACCACTCGTCCGGGGGACCCGAGTCGTCCTCGCGGAGGATCGGGCTGTCCCCGTTGGTGATCACCGCCGCGAGCGGCGAGAGCAGCGCGGCGACCACGCTCATCACGCCCGCCGCGAACACGGAGTAGTAGCGCACCCAGGTCCAGGCCAGCACGATCAGCAGCAGGCAGCTGCCCATGATCAGCAGGTAGCGCAGGTGCCTGCGGTGCTCCGTGATCGGCTTGGGCGGCTTCGGCCGGTACGGCTCGGGGTCGACGGGCCGGTACGGCGGCACGTCGGGCCCCGGCTGGTAGTGCGCGCCCTGCCGGATCCGCACGGACACGACCACGATGTTGCCGAGCGAGAACACGGCGACCAGGGCGAAGAACACCAGGAAGGGCAGCGTACGGAGCCAGAACCCGAAGATGCCGACGCCGAGCAGTCCGTTGACCAGGCCGAGACAGGCCAGCACGAGGCGCATCCGCAGCGGGCTTCGGGCATGCGTGGGCTCATCCCCCGTGCGGACCCGGTGCTGATGCTGCCATTCCATGCGCGCCATCCTAGGCAGCCGCGAGTACCCGCCCTGTCACGGGCCAATCAGCACCCGAAGCGGCGCGGTCAGAGCCCTCAACAGGCGGGATACCCCTTGTGACCCAGATCACACCTGGCAGGTGAACGAAACGGTTTCGTACATCGACGGGGCGAGGTAGAGTCGTTTCTGTACGAAACGGTTTCGTTTCGCTGACCCGGGCGGTATCATCCCGGCCAGTGAACGCGGCCGTCTCCGGAATCGGCCGCGAAAGGAGTCGGACATGGTCGACAGCGACGTCGCCGAGAAGGACCTGCCCGCCTCCCGGCGCGGCGCGGGCCGCCGTACGGCGATCTGCCAGGCGACGTGCGAACTGCTGGCCAAGGTGGGGTACGACCGGATGACGATGGACGCCATCGCCAACCAGGCCAAGGCGAGCAAGGCGACCATCTACCGACTGTGGGCGGACAAGCCGCAGCTGGTGGCCGAGGCGGTCAAGTGCCAGTTCGGCGACACGACCGACGTGCCGAACACCGGCTCGCTGCGCGGGGACCTGATGGCCCTGATGTCGGCCGCCTGCGAGGCGGCGACCAGCGAGGTCGGTGAGATCATCGTGGGCCTGATGACCGCGGCGAAGCACGACCAACGGCTGGCCGCGATGCTCAGCCAGACCATGTTCGCGGACAAGGCCAGGCTGCACACCGAGCTGGTCAGGCGCGCGGCGGAACGGGGTGAGCTCCATCCCGACACCGATCCGGCGCTGGTTCACGAGGTCATGCACTCGCTGATCTCCGGACGCATGACGTGGAACCTCGGGCCGCTCGACGAGGAGTACGCCCGGCACGCGGTGGACGACATCCTGATTCCGGTCATGATGTACCGGAAACCCTGACGGACCAGGGGTTTTCCGGCCGCTGATCCACTCGCGAAGACCGTAGAGACCGAATGATCATCCGATCTTGTCGGTGCCGACCCGTAGCGTGGGTTGCCGGCCGGGGGACCGACCGTCCCCTCGATCGAACATTTGTTCACCGAACGATCCCTGGAGGGGACCGAACATGTCAGACCTCCTCGCGGCGGCGGCCCCGCCGAAGGATTCACGGCGCTGGCTGGCCCTCGTGGTCATGCTCTTCGCCCAGCTCATGGTCGTGCTCGACAGCACGGTCGTGAATATCGCGATGCCGCAGGCCCAGGCGGCCCTGCACATCACCGACGCCAACCGGCAGTGGATGCTCACGGCGTACACACTGACCTTCGGCGGTCTGCTGCTGCTCGGCGGCCGGATCGCCGACTACGTGGGCCGCAAGCGGATCTTCCTGATCGGCCTGGTCGGCTTCGCCCTGGCCTCCGCGCTCGGCGGCCTGGCGCAGAACGAGGGGATGCTCTTCGGCGCCCGCGCGCTGCAGGGAGCGTTCGGCGCGATCCTCGCCCCGGCCTCGCTCTCGCTGATCACGGTGACCTTCACCGACGTCAAGGAGCGCGCCCAGGCGTTCGGCATGCTCGGCGCGATCAGCGGCGTGGGCGCGGCGATCGGCCTGGTCATGGGCGGCTGGCTGACCCAGGACTTCAGCTGGCGCTGGTGCCTGTTCGTCAACATCATCATGGCCGTGGTGGCGTTCTTCGCCGCGATCCCGCTGCTGCACGAGTCGAAGGCGCACGGCAATACCAAGTACGACATCCCAGGCGCGATCCTGGCGACCGCGGGTCTGACGAGCGTGGTGTACGGCTTCACCAACGCGGCCAAGCCCGGTCAGGGCTGGGCGGCGAGCGAGACCCTGCTGTTCCTGATCGGCGGCGGCCTGCTGCTGGTGGCCTTCGTGTTCGTCGAGGCGCGGGTCTCCAACCCGCTGCTGCCGCTGCGGGTGATCTGGCACGGCAACCGGGGCGGCTCGTACGCGGCGTCGGTCCTCATGGGCGCGGGCATGTTCGGCATGTTCCTGTTCTTCACGTACTACTTCCAGCAGTCGCTGGGGTACTCGCCGCTGAAGACCGGCGTGCTCTACCTGCCCTTCACCGGGGCGCTGATCGTCACGGCGGGAGCGGTCAGCCCGCTGCTGCCGAAGATCGGCCCGCGGATCCTGATGACGTACGGCTCGCTGGTCGCGGCGGGCGGCCTGTTCTGGCTGACCCAGCTGAAGCTGGACTCGTCCTACGCGACGATGATCATGCCGGCGATGATCCTCATGGCGCACGGCATGGGTTGCGTGTTCGTGCCGCTGGCCAACACCGCGCTGACCGGCGTGGCCGATCACGACGCGGGCGTGGCGAGCGCGATGGTCAACGCCACCCAGCAGATCGGCGGCTCGCTCGGCGTGGCGCTGCTCAACACCTTCTTCACCACGGCCACCACGACCTACGTGGCCGCGCACATCGGTTCGCTCGGCGCGGCGAAGGCGGCGGCGCTCGGCGCGATCCACGGCTACAACGTCGCGTTCACGGTCAGCGCGTTCCTGCTGGTCGGCGCAGCGGTTGTCATCTTCGCGCTGATCCGCAAGGACCCGGAGCACGAGGGCGCGGTGACCGGCGAACCGTCGGACCGTCCGCTGGTGCACGTGGGCTGAGCCGCGGTTCGCACGACGATTCGCACACGGATACGAAGAAGGGCCCTCGCGCCGACTCCCTTGTCGGCCCGAGGGCCCTTCGCCTTCCGTGCCGGCTCAGCGTTTTGTCACAGTGTTACGGCGTTCTCACGGGGGTGGCTCAGACACCCGCCTCGAAGGCCGGGAAGAAGGCGCCCGACTGGCCGGCCGCGGTCGGGTGGTAGGACTCGGAGATGTCCAGCCAGTTGAGCGAGTGCAGCCAGGAGTTGCTGTCGCAGATCTCGTGGCCGGAGAAGCGGGAGCGGACGTCCTCGTAGGTGAAGTCGCCGTACTTCGCGACCTGCGCCGCGATGACGCTGTCGATCACGTCCGCGCCGCCGTCGATGTAGGTGCGCTTGTTGGTGCTCAGCCCGATGCAGCCGCCGGACTGGGTCAGATCGTAGAACTCGGGGTAGCCGATGATGACGACGTGGGCGTTCGGCGCGTCGGCCCGGATGTCGGAGTACACCGTGTCGAGCAGGCCGGGCAGCGTGTTCTTGGCGTAGCTCTCGGCGCTGTTCACCGCCGACTGGCAACCGCTGTCGGAGTCGAGGACGCAGTCCTCCATGACCGTGCTGAAGCCGGCGTCGTTGCCGCCGATGGTCATCGAGACCAGGGTCGTGGACGAGCTCAGCGCGCTCAGCTGGCTGCTGATCACGTCCGTGGTCTTCGCCCCGGAGCAGGACACGTCGGTGAACGACGAGACGTTGCCGGTGTTGTCGTACAGGTAGGGGTAGGCGGCGGTGCTGATGTCACAGCTACCGCTGGCGCTGGTGTAGCTGCCGGCGCCGACGCCGGACGAGTACGAGTCGCCGAGGGCGACGTAGTTGGAGCCCGCGGCCTGGGCGGCGCCGGAGCCGAACAGCGCGAGTGCGGTCGCGATGCCCGCGGTCGCGACGACGGACACACATCGACGGGTGTTGACGGTCCTCATGGGTGTAGATCCTCCCTGGTGGCAGCCTTGTCCATACAGGTAGTCACGAATCAGACCGGTCACAAGAACGTTTCCGAGGTTTTACGGAGTTTCACCACGGTCGGCTCCGGGCAACCGGCGCGCGAACTCGGCGAGCGCCCCGCGCGTACTCGGCGGCAGAATGAACGCGTGAGGATTCTGGAGATCGCGCTCGGCTCCTTCATCGTGCTGTTCACCTGGATCTCGGTGGTCGCGAATCTGGTGGTGCCGCGCGGGCTGCGCTCCCGGTACACCCGGTTCATCCGGGACGCGGTGCGCGCGCCGTTCCAGCTGGTCGCGGACCGGTGCCGCACGTTCGAGCGCAAGGACCTGCTGCTGGCCTGGTCGGCGCCGCTGTCCATCCTGGTGACGCTGCTGAGCTGGCTGGGCCTGTCGGTGGTCGGCTTCGGCTTCGTGCTGGCCGGGGTGGGCGACATCAATCCCGGAAAGGGAATGCTGGAGTCGGGCTCCTCCGTGTTCACCCTGGGCTTCCTGAGCAGCTCGGACAGCCAGCAGACCTTCGTCGACTTCTGCGCCGCCGCGACCGGCCCGGTGATGATCGGCCTGCTGGTCGGTTACCTTCCGGCGATGTACAGCGCGTACTCGCAGCGCGAGGCCGAGGTGACGATGCTTCAGGCGCGGGCGGGCGTGCCGGCCTGGGGTCCGGAGATCCTGATGCGGCACGTGCAGGTGCCCGGCCTGATCACCCAGCTGACCACGCTCTACCAGGGCTGGGAGCGCTGGGCGGCGCAGATCGCGGAGAGCCACACGAGCTACCCCGTGCTGATCCACTTCCGCTCGCCGCGCGCCACCCGCAACTGGCTGATCGCGCTGCTGGCCATCATGGACGCCGCCGCGCTCGAGCTGGCGCTCAACCCCTCGAAGCCCAAGGCGACCATGCGGATGACGCTGCGCGCGGGTTTCACCTGCCTGCGCGAGATCGCCGACGTCGAGGGCATCCCGTACGAGATCGACCCCGACCCGGACAGCGAGATCCAGCTGACCTATGCCGAGTTCTTGCGGGGCCTGGACATGCTGCGCTACGCGGGCTACCCGATGGAGCGCGAGCATGAGCTGGAGGAGGCCTGGGCGCACTTCCGCGGCTGGCGGGTGAACTACGAGTCTCTCGCGTACACCCTCGCGTACCGCATCGACGCCGTCGCCGCCCCCTGGTCCGGCCCGCGCCGCACCCAGCGCCAGACCTTCGACCCCCGCTCGCCGGTCGACCGCCAGCCGAGAAGATTCAGCCCGGAATCGGGTTCGGCCGCTGAAACAGACTCGAAGTCGGACTCGACATCGCCGACCCGCTAGCCGACGAGAACCGCGCGACGCCGTAGCTGCTCAGTCCACGCAGGGGACGCCCGGCGGCGGGTCGAGGTTGACCGGGGCGGCCGGGGTCGTGGGAGTCGTGGGGGCGACCGCGGCGGGCTTGGGTGGTGCCTGCCCGGGGGCGGGGGACGCGGCGTGGGTGTGCGCGGTTGAGGCGCCGGCGGCCGCGTGGTGCGACGAGGCCGCGTGCGACTTGGGAGCCGACGTTTCGGCGCCGAGTTCCGTCAGCGGTTCGCTGTCGCCGTACGCGCTCTCGGTGCCGCCTGCGCCCTGCGGGACCTGGGGGATCGCACCGCCGCCGGTCATGCCGGCGGGGATCTTGCCGGCGATCAGCTCCTGGGCGTCGGCGCGGACCTTCGCGGGGTCGATGAGGTTCACCGACTCGCCGTCCTCGGTGGCGAAGCCCTCGATCGGCAGCGTGTAGAAACTCACCTTGCCTGACGTCACGACTCCGGCCTGGCGGATGAACGTCAGAGGGTTGAGGCCGGAGTCGACCACGACATCCCGGTGCGCCACGTCGAGGAGCGCGCCCAGCTTGCTCAGGTCGCCGAAGACGCCCTCCGAGTTGAGCTTGGCCGCGGCGGACGCGAGGAACGCCTGCTGACGATGCGTCCGGTCGAGGTCGCCGCCGGTGAGATTGTGCCGCTGGCGGACGAACTCCAGCGCCTGCTGGCCGTCGAGGGTCTGCACCCCGGCCGGGAAGTTCGCGCCCGAGTAGTCGTCGTGCGCGGGTTGGCGCAGGCAGACCGTCACCCCGCCGAGCGCGTTGGCCAGGTCGTAGAAGCCCGCGAGGTTGATCTCGGCGAAGTGGTCGACCTGCACGCCGAGCAGGTCCTGCACCGCCTCGATCGCGGCCTTGCGCCCCGCCTCGCGGCCCACCCGCTCGAGTTGCGCCTGGTCGTTCACGCCGCCCTGCTGCGCCTGCTGCTCGGCCAGCGCCTTGGCCCGGCCGTACGCCTCCTTGATCTTGTGGTTGCCGAGGCCCTCGGGCAGGTCCACGTAGTCGTCGCGCGGGATGGACAGCGCGACGGCGCGGGAGCCGTCGGCCGGGATGTGCAGCAGGATCAGGGTGTTGGTGTTGTAGCCGCCGATGTCGCTGCTGGAGCCCGCGTGCAGCTTGTCCAGGATCGAATACGGAAGATCGTTGCCGTTCATGTCCTTGCGCGAGTCCAGGCCCATCAGCAGGATGTTCTGGTCCGTCTCCGGGTGGTCGCCGAGGCCGGCGAGCGCGTCGGACGTGGTGAGCGTGCCGAGGATGGTGCGGTCCATGTACCAGCCGGTGCCGGCCGCGGCCAGGACGATCAGCGCGAGCGTGCCGGCCAGCGCCCGGGCGCCGATCCGCAGGCCGCGGGGCAGCCGCAGCCGGACCACCGGGGAGGAGGAGGACGAGGACGGGGAGGGCCGGGAGGACGGAGACTTCGGGGGCACGGCGCGGCCTCCCCCGTTCGGCCCTGCCGCCCGCCTGGCCGGGTTCGGCCGCGGCCGCCGGTTCGTCCCCACGCGCGCCGCCTTCCGAGTCGGGAGATCCGTACGTATTCCCGCTCCACCCTAGAAAGGCCCTGGTGGTGCGCCGGGCAGACGCGGCCGTGGGCTCACCCGTTCGGACCCGCGCTTTCCTAGACCGCTTCCCCTGTGTTACTCATGGGTACGAGGAGGCCGAACACCAACGGCCGATCACGAAGCACCGGGCACCACAAGCGCCCGGTCAGTACCTACGGAAAGGCGGCGACGGTGCCGTCCAGCTCGACCGTGCCATCCACGCTGCGGGCCGCGCCCGCGACGCTTCGCGAACTGTCCGGACAGCTGCGCGAACGCCTGGCCGAGGTGCGCCTCGGCGGCGACGAGCGCTCGCGCGCCCGCCACCTCTCCCGAGGCAAGCTGCTGCCCCGAGACCGGATCGATCGGCTGCTCGACCCCGGCTCGCCCTTCCTGGAACTCGCCCCGCTGGCCGCGTACGGCCTCTACGCCGAGCACGGCGGTCCGGTGCCGTCGGGAGGGCTCGTGGCAGGGATCGGCCGCGTCCACGGCAGGATCTGCATGGTCGTGGCGAACGACGCGACGGTCAAGGGCGGCACGTACTACCCGCTGACCGTGAAGAAGCACCTGCGCGCCCAGCAGATCGCCGCCGACAACCGCACCCCTTGCCTGTATCTCGTCGACTCCGGCGGCGCCTACCTCCCGCTGCAGGACGAGGTCTTCCCGGACCGCGAGCACTTCGGCCGGATCTTCTACAACCAGGCCCGGATGTCCGGCGCGGGCATCCCGCAACTGGCGGCCGTGCTGGGCGCGTGCACGGCGGGCGGCGCGTACGTCCCGGCGATGAGCGACGAGACGATCATCGTGCGGAATCAGGGCACGATCTATCTCGGCGGGCCGCCGCTGGTACGCGCGGCCACCGGCGAGATCGTCACCGCCGAGGAACTGGGCGGCGCGGACGTGCACACGCGGCTTTCCGGGGTCGCCGACCACCTCGCGGAGGACGACGAGCACGCACTCGATCTGCTGCGCGCGGCGGTGCACACGCTGCCGCCCGCGACGCCCTGGATGACGCCGGAGGCGCCCGAGGAGCCGGCCGAGGATCCCGAGGCGCTGTACGACCTCGTCCCCACCGACCCGCGGATCCCCTACGACGTGCGCGAGGTGATCCGGCGCGTGGTCGACGGATCGCGGACGCACGAGTTCAAAGCCCGCTACGGCGAGACTCTGGTGTGCGCCTTCGCGAAGATCCACGGCTATCCGGTCGGCATCCTGGCGAACAACGGCGTGCTGTTCGGCGAGTCCGCGGTCAAGGGGGCGCACTTCATCGAGCTCTGCCAGCAGCGCCGGATCCCCCTGCTGTTCCTGCAGAACATCAGCGGCTTCATGGTCGGTAAGGACTATGAGAACCGCGGCATCGCCCGGGACGGCGCGAAGCTGGTGACGGCCGTGGCCTGCGCGACCGTGCCCAAGCTGACCGTCGTGATCGGCGGCTCCTTCGGCGCGGGCAACTACGGCATGTGCGGCCGCGGCTATGACCCGCGCTTCCTGTGGATGTGGCCGAACGCGCGCATCTCGGTGATGGGCGGCGAGCAGGCGGCGACGGTGCTCGCCACGGTGCGGCGGGACCGGGTCGAGTCCGAGGGCGGCACGTGGTCCGCCGACGACGAGGAGGCGTTCAAGAAGCCGATCCGGGACCAGTACGAGACGCAGGGCTCGCCCTACTACTCGACCGCGCGGCTGTGGGACGACGGGATCATCGACCCCGTGGACACCCGGCGGGTGCTCGGGCTGGCGCTGGCCGCCACCTCGTACGCGGAGCCCGAGCCGGTCGGCTACGGCGTATTCCGGATGTAGGGGGAACATCATGGTCGACAGCATCCTGATCGCCAACCGAGGCGAGATCGCACTGCGCGTGATTCGCACGGCGCGGGCCATGGGCATCCGGACGGTGGCCGTGTACTCGGACGCCGACATCCGGTCGCCGCACGTCACGGCCGCCGACGTGGCCGTGCGCCTCGGCCCGGCTCCGGCGACCGAGTCCTACCTGAACGTCGCGGCGGTGCTCGGCGCCGCGCGCGAGGCCGGGGCCGACGCCGTGCACCCGGGCTACGGCTTCCTGTCCGAGAACGCGGGCTTCGCGCAGGCCTGCCAGAAGGCGGGGCTGACGTTCGTCGGCCCGCCCGCCGAGGTCATCTCCGCGCTGGGCCGCAAGGACGCGGCGCGCGAACTGGCCGAGCAGGCGGACGTGCCGGTGCTCCGCGCGTACCGCGCCGCCGAGGTGCCGCAAGACGTATTCCCGGTGCTGGTCAAGGCCGCTTCGGGCGGCGGCGGCAAGGGCATGCGGATCGTGCGCGCGCCAGCCGAGCTGCCGGATGCCCTGCAGGCGGCCGAACGCGAGGCCGAATCAGCGTTCGGCGACGGCACTGTGCTGGTCGAGCGGTACCTGGAGCACGGCCGGCACGTCGAGGTGCAGATCCTCGCGGACGGCCACGGAAACGTCGTCCACCTGGGCGAGCGCGACTGCTCGGTGCAGCGGCGGCACCAGAAGGTCGTCGAGGAGAGCCCGGCGCCGACGATCTCGCCCGAGCTGCGCGAACGGCTGCTCGACGCCGCGGTTCGGCTGTGCCGCAAGGTCGGATACGTGAACGCGGGCACGGTCGAGTTCATCGTCTCAGGGGACGAATTCTTCTTCCTGGAAGTCAATACCCGTCTTCAGGTCGAGCACTCGGTCACGGAACTGGTCACCGGCCTGGATCTCGTTGAACTGCAGATCCGCATCGCCCGCGGCGAGCGGCTGCCGCGGCTTTCCGCGAGGCCGGACGGGCACGCCATCGAGGTGCGCGTGTACGCCGAGGACGCGGAACACGGCTTCCTGCCGCAGGCGGGTACGGCGGAGACCGTGCGGTGGCCGTCCGAGTCGAGCGCGCGCGTCGACACGGCGCTGCGCAGCGGCGGCGAGGTGACTGCGTACTACGACCCGATGGTGGCCAAGGTGACCGCGCACGGCGTCGACCGCGAGGCCGCGCGCCGCAACCTGCTCTCAGCCATCGAAGACACCGAGATCAGTGGCCTGACAACGAACCTGCCGTTCCTGCGTACCGTGCTCGGTTCGGCCGAATTCGCCGATGCCGCGATCGACACGTCCTGGCTCGACACGCACCCCGACCTGCCGTTCCACCCGCGCCTGGAGCCGGACGGCCCGACGCCCTTCGACGCCCGCGACGGCTGGCGGCTCGGCGGACCCGCGCTGCCCGCGCGTGCGCACGCCGAACGAATCGGCGCGAGCGAAGACGCGTCCACCGCCCCCGACGGTTCGGTGCGTGCGCCGATGCCGGGCACGGTGCTCGCGGTCAAGGTGCACGAGGGCCAGACCGTCACGGCGGGCGAGCCGCTCGGCGTGCTGGAGGCGATGAAGATGGAGCACACGATGCTCTCACCCAGCGACGGCGTCGTGTCGGCGGTGGGCGCAGAAGTCGGCGACCAGGTGCCGCTCGGCCATGAACTCTTCCACGTGGAGGTGACGCCGTCATGATCCCCGGACTCCCGCAGAAGCTGACGCAGCACGGCCTGCCGCAGCGGGTCACGGTGTACGAGGTCGGCGCGCGCGACGGCCTGCAGAACGAGAAGGCCGTGGTGCCGACATCCGCCAAGGCCGAGTTCATCGAGCGCCTCGCCGACGCCGGCCTGTGGATGATCGAGGCGACCGGCTTCGTGCACCCGAAGTGGGTGCCGCAACTCGCCGACGCCGACGAGCTGCTGCCGATGCTCGCGGCGCGCAAGTTCAACGAGCACACCCGTTTCCCGGTTCTCGTGCCCAACCGGCGCGGGCTGGCGCGGGCCGCGGCGACCGGCGTGAAGGACATCGCGGTGTTCGCCTCGGCGACCGAGACCTTCGCGCAGAAGAACCTCAACTCGACCATCGAGGATTCGATGACCGAGATCGAGGCGACCATGCAGCAGGCGCTCGCCCGCGGCATGCGCGTCCGCGGCTACGTCTCGATGTGCTTCGGCGACCCCTGGGAGGGTCCCGTCTCCATGCGCAAGGTGACGGACGTCGTGGCGCGGCTGATCGAGGCCGGGTGCACGCAGGTGAGCCTCGGCGACACGATCGGCACCGCCACCCCCGGCCACGTACGTACCCTGATCGACGCGCTTGAGCGGCGCGGCGTGGCCCGCGACCG
The DNA here is from genome assembly GCF_035552695.1 of Actinospica sp. Taxonomy (NCBI): domain Bacteria; kingdom Bacillati; phylum Actinomycetota; class Actinomycetes; order Catenulisporales; family Actinospicaceae; genus Actinospica; species Actinospica sp. The sequence continues at coordinate 8,428 of NZ_DASZKT010000067.1, read as the reverse complement.
GCTCGCCGTGCACTTCCACGACACCTACGGCCAGGCGCTGGCGAACACCTACGCCGCGCTGCAGGCCGGAGTGGCAACCGTCGACGCCTCCGCCGGGGGGCTCGGGGGTTGCCCCTACGCCGAATCCGCCACGGGCAACCTGGCCACCGAAGACCTCGTGTGGATGCTCGACGGACTCGGCATCACCACCGGCGTCGACCTGCGCAAGCTCGTCGACGTCTCGAGCTGGATGGCCGACATCCTCGGCCGCCCGGCACCCTCCCGCACTGTCCAAGCCCTCACAAAGGGTTCCAGGAACCGAGGATGAATCGCCATGTCTGTTGACCCCACCCTGCCCGCCGAGTACGAGGACCTGCGCAAGGCCGTCGAGGCCTTCGCCCGCGAGGAGGTGGCCCCGGTCATCGGGGACTACTACGAGCGGCACGCCTTCCCGTACCCGATCGTCGCCGCGATGGGCCGGATGGGCCTGTTCGGCCTGCCGTTCCCGAGCGAGTACGGCGGCATGGACGGGGACTACTTCGCGCTGTGCATCGCGCTGGAGGAACTCGCCCGGGTCGACTCGTCCGTGGCCATCACCCTCGAGGCCGGGGTCAGCCTGGGCTCGATGCCGGTGTTCCGCTTCGGGACCGACGAGCAGAAGGAGTACTGGCTGCCGGAGCTGTGCCGGGGCGAGCGGCTGGCCGCCTTCGGCCTGACCGAACCCGGCGGCGGCTCGGACGCCGGCGCGGTGAGCACGCGGGCCGGCCAGGTCGGCGACTCCTGGGTGATCAACGGCGCGAAATCCTTCATCACCAACTCCGGCACCGACATCACGTCACTGATCACGGTGATGGCCGTGACCGCCAAGGACGACGACGGACGCGCCGAGCTCAGCTGCGTGCTCGTGCCCTCGGGCACCCCGGGGCTGACCGTGGAGCCCGGCTACTCGAAGGTCGGCTGGTGCGCCTCGGACACGCACGGCCTGGTGTTCGACAACTGCCGGGTGCCGCAGGAGAACCTGCTCGGCGAGCGCGGCCGCGGCTACGCGCAGTTCCTGCGCACCCTCGACGAGGGCCGGATCGCGATCGCCGCGCTGTCCACCGGGCTCGCGCAGGGCTGCGTCGACGAGTGCGTGCGCTACGTCCGCGAGCGCTCCGCCTTCGGCCACAAGATCGGCGAGTACCAGGCGATCCAGTTCAAGATCGCCGACATGGAGGTGCGGGCGCACACCGCGCGGCTGGCCTGGCGGCACGCGGCCGGCCTGCTGAACGCCGGCAAGCCGTTCAAGAAGGAGGCGGCGATCGCGAAGCTGATGGCGAGTGAGGCGGCGGTGACCTCCGCGCGGGAGGCCGCGCAGATCTTCGGCGGCTACGGATTCATGAACGAATACCCCGTCGGCCGCTTCTACCGCGACGCGAAGATCCTGGAGATCGGCGAGGGCACCAGCGAGGTGCAGCGGCTGTTGATCGCGCGTTCGTTGAACCTCGTCTGAAATCTCGTCGAATCTCCCCCGACGCAGGTTACAAGGCAGGACGCCGGGGTATCGCGGCGTCCTCAACGGGTCCCGGAAGCTGGTAGCCTGTGCGAACCCTGAGGGGAAATTCCACGTACGCGTCATAGGAGAAGAGCCGCACATGGCCGATCTGAAGCAGATCCTGACCGCCCAGGACGTCCGCCCGAACGTCGTCGCCGACGGTGTGACCCTCGTCGAGGAAGAAGTGGCGGAAAAGGGCCTGATCATCAAGGGCGCCTACAAGACTGTCACCGCTTTCGCCTCCGGAATCATCCGGGACGCTGTGGACACGCTGCTCCCGGACATGCTGGCCAAGCTGCAGCCGTTCTGGGACGACTTCCAGGCCTCCGGCGGCGGCGAGTTCGGCGACTTCCTGGCCAAGAACGGCGAGGCGGCTTCCGAGGCCCTGCTCTCGGTGACCGACGAGCGCGCCAAGGCATCGGAGCGCGCTCCGATCCGCAAGGCCTACAACGCTGTGCGCCCGAGCGGTGTGAAGAACGTCGAGGCCGCACTGCCGCGCCTGGGCGCTCTCGTTCAGAAGTACGCGGGCTGACGCACCCACAGCCGCAGTACGTGCACCACAACTAGTTGCGGCGGGGCGCCGGTTCTTGTCAGTGCCTCCTGAGATAGTCGATCTAGATGACATCAAGTCATCTATTGACTACTCAGGAGGCATTGTCATGTCCGTGAACCAGATCGAACTCGAGCTCGCCGCCAACACCGGTCCCGCCTGGCTCGCCGTGGAGGGCGCGCCCGTGACGGTGTCCTTCCCCGCTGAGGCCGTGCGCTTCGAGGGTGACGAGTTGTGCTTCGTGACGGGAGGCGATGTTGTGCGCACCGTACCTAGGAACGAAGTCGCGGCGCTCAGTTGGCGCAGTACGGCACGAGGTAAGCCCGCGAGCCCTCGTAATGCAGGGGCAGCGTGGACGGACGAGGAGCGCGAGCAGCTCACGGCCGAGGTGCATGGCGGCGTGAGCTGGGCCGAGATCGGGCGTAGGCACGAGAGATCCGTCGCGGGAGTGCGCCTCGAGGCGGAGAAGTTGGGGCTCATCGAGGCGCCGAAGTAGCGCCTCGTGCTAGGCGCTGCGCGGGGATTCGACGCAATACCAGTTCCATCATTGCCGTCGAATCCCCGCATCACAACTAGTTCTCGTCGTCAATCCGCGTCATAGAACAGTCGCTCGAATGCCGTGCGCGCGCGGCGCGCCCGACGGCGATGAGTGTCGAGCAGAGTCTCGCTGTCGATCTCCTCGCCGAGATAGCGGGCGATTCCGGCCAGTTCCCTCGCGTCCGTGGGGACCTGGTCGCCGGGGCGTCCGCGCACGATGGTGATCCCGTTGCGCAGCAAGGAGGTGTGGGTCCAGGCTTCGTCGAGCAACGCGGCGTCCTCGGCGTCGAGCAGCCCGGCGCGGGCGGCCGCGGCGAGGGTGTCACGCGTGCCGGTGACACGCAGCTCCGGGAACACGGCGCCGTGCTTCAGTTGCAGCAGTTGGGCGATCCATTCGACGTCTGACAGACCACCGGGACCGAGCTTGGTGTGCAGCACGGGATCGGCGCCGCGCGGCAGCCGCTCGGCCTCCATCCTGGCCTTCAGCCGCCGAATCTCGCGCACTTCGGTGTCGTTGGGCCCGGATTCGGGGTAGCGCCAGGGGTCTATCGCGGCGATGAAGCGCTTGCCGAGGTCGGCGTCGCCGGCGACCGGTGCCGCGCGCAGCAGTGCCTGTGCTTCCCAGGTGTTGGACCAGCGCTGGTAGTACGCGGCATACGAGGCGAGCGTGCGCACCAACGGTCCTTGCCTGCCCTCGGGCCGCAGGTCGGCGTCGATCCGCAGCGGCGGGTCGGTGCTCGGTGTCTGCAGCAGGGTACGCAGCTCGGTCGCGATGGCGAACGCGGCGGAGGACGCCTCCTGCTCGTCGGCCCCGGGCAAGGGCTCGTAGACGAAGAGCACGTCGGCGTCGGAGCCGTATCCGAGCTCGAATCCGCCGAAGCGCCCCATGCCGATGACCGCGAAGCGCAGGAGCTGCTTACCGCCGTCGGCACGGAAGGCGAGTACGGCGTCGAGCGCGCCCTGCACGGTGGCCGCGGTCACGTCGGTCAGTGCGCGTCCGATCGCGTCCACCCGGGCGCCGTCGGCAGAGTGCTCGAGCCGGTCGAGCGAGCCCGCCGCGCCGTGCGCTGTGACCTGCCCGGAATGCTCGTCGGCGTCGTCGAACTGTCCCAGCACGTCCGCCGTCGCGATGCGCAGCAGCTCTCGCCTGCGTACACCGCGGACCGCGGTGACCGCGTGGGCGGCGTCCGAGGCTCGGTAGACCAACGCGGTCATCTCCGTCGCCAGCGCCTCGCGCGTCAGCACATCGATCGACTTCGCAAGCTGGGCGACCGCATCCGGCGCGCGCATCAGCAGGTCGGGCACGTAGCCGCCCGAGGAGAGCAGCTGTGCGAGCCTCGACGCCGTCTCGCCTTCGTCGCGCAGCGACCGGAGATACCACGGCGTGCTGCCGAGTGCGTCCGAAAGCCTGCGGAAGGCCAGCAGGCTCGCGTCCGAATCCGGCGCGTCGCCGAACCAGTTGAGGAATGCCGGAAGCAACGTGCGCTGAATCGCGGCACGTCGGCTGAGACCCGAGGCGAGCGCGTCGATGTTCGCCAACGCGCCTACCGGATCCGCGTATCCCAACGCTGTCAGCCGGGACTTCGCAGCGTCCGCCGAGAGCCTTTCGGAATTGGTGCTCAACCGGATGTCGGTGGGCGCGAGCAGGGCGACCGTCGAGAGAATCGGCCGATAGAACAGCTTCTCGTGCAGTTGGCGCACGACGCGCGCATGCGAGTGCCAGGCCGCGCGCAACTGTCCCGCCGGGTCGGTGCCGAAGCCCATCGAACGCCCGATCCGCCGCAACGACGGCTCGTCACTCGGCATCAGATGCGTGCGCTCCAGCCGGAAAAGCTGAATCCGGTGCTCGACCGTGCGCAGGAACTCGTACGCATCAGCCAACTGCTGCGCGTCCTGCCGGCCGACGAATCCGCCCGCACCGAGGGCCTCCAGCGCGTCCAGCGTCGCGCGCTGCCGCAACGACGGGTCCGCGCGGCCGTGCACGAGCTGCAGCAACTGGATCGCGAACTCGATGTCGCGCAGACCCCCCGGCCCGAGCTTGATCTCCCGCTCGACCGACGCCGCACCGGGCGCACCGCGCAGGCTCGTCTTCGCCTGGTCCACGACGCGCCGCCGCATCGCGCGCACGTCGTCGACGAAGTGGTCGCGCTGGACCGCCGACCAGATCAGCGGGCTGACGAAGCCGACGTACGCCGCGCCGAGCTCCATGTCCCCGGCGACCGGCCGCGCCTTGAGCAGCGCCTGGAACTCCCAGGTCTTCGCCCAGCGCTGGTAGTACGCGGCGTGGCTGGCGAGGGTGCGTACCAGCGGGCCCGACTTTCCCTCCGGCCGCAGCGCCGCGTCCACCTGCCAGATGGCGCCCTCGGCCGTCACCTCGCCGCACAGCCGCATCATCCCGGCGGCCAGCTGGGTGCCGGTGCGCAGAGCCTCGTACTCCTCCGCCTCGCTCCCGTCGGCCAGCCGTCCCGGCGCGGCGACGAACACGACGTCCACGTCGCTGACGTAGTTCAGTTCCCGCGCGCCGCACTTGCCCATGCCGACGACCGCGAGCCGGCACGGCACCGCGTCGGCCGGGAGTTCCGCGCGGGCCACGGCGAGCGCGGCCTCCAGCGTCGCACCGGCGAGGTCGGACAGCACCCGGCCGACCTCGGGCATCGACGCGCCGCCGGCCACGTCCCTGGCCGTGATCCGCAGCAAACCCCTGCGATACGCCACGCGCAGCGCGTCCGCCGCCGCGAGGCCGGTCAGCCCGGCACGCGGTTCGGCCTCCGCCGGATCCGCGTCCACCGCGGCCAGCAGCTTGCGGCGCAGGTACTCCGGCTCCGGCGCGAGGTCCTCGGGCTCCAGTTCGTCGAGCACGTGCCAGGCCTCGGGGTGCCGGGCGAGGAAGTCGCCGAGCACCGAGGACACACCCAGCACGCCGAGCAGCCTGCCGCGCAGCGGCTGGGATGCCGCTAGAGTCGCCAGCAGCACCTGGCGGTCCGCGGTGTCCGCGGCCAGCAGCCGGGCCAGGGATCCGAGCGCCGTGTCGGGATCCGCGCAGCGCCCGAGGCTCTCCAGGAACACCGGATCCACGGCGAGTTCGGCGAACTCGGACCCGGCCAGCAGTGCCGCGGCCGCCGCCGGATCGGCGAATCCGCGGCGGGCAAGGCGACTGAGCTGGGATTCGCGTTCACGGGGGGCGGCCACGCCTCGACCTTAACCACTGCGCGGGCACTCGGCCAGGCCGGTTCCGGTCAAGATCGTCGACCATGACGCACGGTTCGTGATAGTTCGCTCGAAAGAGTCATTCCCCACGCGACTACCCTCTGCTGCGCTACGGTGACGCCATGCGCGATATGACTGTGGCTTCCACTGATTACACCGTCCGCACCGCCCGCACGCCCCCTACTCAGGGCGCGGCACCGAGTTTTCCGCGGTTGGCCCCCGAGCCCGGCCTGATCGGCCAGCCCGCTCCGCTGCCCCGCGACCGCGCCGCCGCGAACGCACCCGCGCCGGCCCGCCCCCGTGAGCGCAGGACGCTGACCCGTGCCGACTGGATCGGCACCGCCGTCGAGGCGCTGGCCAGGGACGGCCTGCGCGCGGTGGCCGTGGAGCCGCTCGCGGAGCGCCTCGGCGCGACCAAGGGCTCGTTCTACTGGCACTTCCGCGATCGCAATGCCCTGCTGCAGGCCGCGGTGGAGCACTGGGAGGCCACGGCGGTCGACGAGCCGATCGCCCGGCTCGAGGAGATCGCCGACCCGATCGAGCGGCACAACGCCGCGGTGGAGCTGACCAACTCCTCGCCCAAGGACGTCAAGATCTTCCTGGTCCTGCTGTGGAACGCCGACCACGCGGTGATCGGCCCGGCGATCGAGCGCATCATGCGCAAGCGGATGACGTACTCGCAGCGGCTGCGCGAGCAGGCCGGTCTGGCGCCCGACCAGGCCGAGCGCTCCGCGCTGCACTCCTACTCGGTATGGCTTGGCCTGCAGCTGGTGCGCCAGGCGGTGCCCGGCATGGTGGCCGAGGAACTGACCGGCGAAGGCCTGTCCGACTACGTCGCCCAGCTCGGCCGTCAGGCCGTAGGACTCTAGGGCCGTCGCCGCGCATCCCGCGGCGACGGCGCTCAACGGTCCAGACCCTCCGTCTTTCCCCTTCTCACCGACCGGCCTCATCTCCCCCGGTACCGCCGCGGACCTCGCAGGGATCCCCCCGGCGTTCAGGTACCCGACCCGGCCAGTCGGACGAAAGCCGCCGGCGCCTAGAGCACCGGCAGGTAGCGGCTCAGCTCGAACGGCGTGACCTGCCGCTCGTACTCGGCCCACTCCGCACGCTTGTTCCGCAGGAAGAACTCGAAGACGTGCTCGCCGAGCGTCTCGGCGACCAACTCGCTGCGCTCCATCAGCCCGATCGCCTCCTCCAGCGAGGACGGCAGCGGCTGGATGCCCAGCGCCCGCCGCTCGGCCCGGGTCAGCGACCACACGTTGTCGTCGGCGCCCGGCGGCAGCTCGTAACCCTCCTCAACCCCCTTGAGACCAGCGGCGAGAAGCACCGCGTACGCCAGGTACGGATTGCACGCACTGTCGAGACTGCGCACCTCGATCCGCGTGGACTGGCTCTTTCCCGGCTTGTACATCGGCACGCGGACGAGAGCCGAGCGGTTGTTGTGGCCCCAGCAGATGTAGTTCGGGGCCTCGCCGCCGCCGGACAGGCGCTTGTACGAGTTCACCCACTGGTTGGTGACGGCGCTGATCTCGCCCGCGTGCCGAAGCAGGCCCGCGATGAACGAACGGCCGACCTTCGAAAGCTGGTATTCCGCACCCGGCTCGTGGAAGGCGTTGCGGTCGCCCTCGAACAGCGACAGGTGCGTGTGCATGCCCGAACCCGGGTGGTCGGTCAGCGGCTTCGGCATGAAGGACGCGTACACGCCCTGCTCCAGCGCGACTTCCTTGACCACCAGGCGGAAGGTCATGATGTTGTCCGCGGTGGACAGCGCGTCGGCGTAGCGCAGGTCGATCTCCTGCTGGCCGGGCGCGGCCTCGTGGTGGCTGAACTCGACCGAGATGCCCATCGACTCCAGGTGGGTGATGGCCTGGCGGCGGAAGTCGTGCCCGACACCGTGCGGGGTCAGGTCGAAGTAGCCCGAGGCGTCCACCGGCTCCGGCGCCTTGCCGAGCTTGGGCTCGTTCTTGAACAGGAAGAACTCGATCTCCGGGTGCGTGTAGAAGGTGAAGCCCTTTTCCGCGGCCTTGGCGAGCGAGCGCTTGAGAACATAGCGGGGGTCGGCGTACGAGGCGGTGCCGTCCGGGGTCTGGATGTCGCAGAACATCCTGCCGGTGCCCGGCGACTCGGCCCGCCACGGCAGGATCTGGAAGGTGGACGGGTCGGGCTTGACCAGCATGTCCGACTCGTGCACCCGGGCGAAGCCCTCGATGGCGGAGCCGTCGAAGCCGATGCCCTCGGCGAAGGCCTGCTCCAGTTCGGCCGGCGCGACCGCGACCGACTTCAGGAAGCCCAGCACGTCGGTGAACCACAGGCGAACGAAGCGGATGTCCCGCTCTTCCAGGGTCCTGAGGACGAACTCCTGCTGCCGCTCCATGATCCACTCTCCGTGTGACTGGGTGGTTCCGCCTTCTAGGCCACACTATCCCCCGATGCCGTTACCGCGAGGTAAACCGCCCGTCCGGGCGGACTCCGCAGACACTTGAGGCCCGGAACCGTGGTGGTTTCGGGCCTCATGTGTTGGGAGTGTTGTGCGGCGGTGTCCTACTCTCCCACCAGGTCCCCCTGGCAGTACCATCGGCGCTGGCGGGCTTAGCTTCCGGGTTCGGGATGGGACCGGGCGT
>NZ_DASZKT010000066.1:0-2586 GCF_035552695.1 Actinospica sp. | reverse complement strand
GACCGCGGCGCTGATCTCGGCCAGGCGCTTCTTGCCGCGCTGAGACCCGGCGAGCTGCTCGGCGCGGGTCAGCAGGCCGGCCGCGCGGTCAGCCGCCATCTCCTGAAGGTTCAGCTTGATCGCGGCGGCATCCTCGTGAAGCGCGGCCACGTCGACCTCGTCCGAGACGGCCAGCAGGTCCGCCGCGTCGTCGCGCGACATGCGCCCGATCACCACGGCGCGCACGTAGGCGTCGCACTCGGCGGCTGCGCGCTTCACGTGCGGCACGGCGGGGTCCGCCTCGCCGAGCACGACGGCGGAGCACCGGTAGCCGGGCTTACCGCGCGTCGTCGGCGCGCCCTGGACGGGGGCACCGCACCGGCACAGCGCGAGCGACCCGAGCAGCGTCCGCCCCGCGCGCCGCTCCTTGCCCTCGGGAACCGAGCGCGGCCCGTTGTCGAGCTTGGCCCGCACCGCCTTTTGCATCTCCTGTGACACGATCGCCTCCCACTTGCCCTCGGCGACGACCTCGCCGCAGTACACCGACAGCCCGGCATTGGCCGGGTTGAGCAGGATGCCCCGGATCGACGCGTCCGACCACGCGCGTTTCGGCAGCGGCCCGAACGGGGCGTGCGGCGGCCGGTAGCCGGGCTCTTGCGCGTGCGCCCTGGCCGTCCACTCGGCCTCGATCACTGAGATTGTGACCCTGGAGCCGCCGCCGACCAGGCGCCGGCATGCCGCCCGGATCGCCTCGGCCTCGGCCCGGTCATGCCCGCTGTTCCCCGGATTCCATCCGAACCGGCGCCAGCCGCCCTTACGGAGCGCGCCGCGCTCGGCCGCGCCCCGGTTGGCCAGCTTCTGACGCTCGATCTTCCGCTCCTGCTCCGCCTTGGCGACCGCAACCAGGATGCGCGCGGCCAGGCGCCCGGAATCGGTACCCAGGTCGATAATGCCGTCGGCCTCGGCGAACCGCACCCCGGCCGCGTCGAACCGCGGAATCAGCCGCTCAAGGTCGATCGGCTCGCGGAGCGCCCGGTCCCACCGCCAGACGAGCACCACGTCGACCTCGCGGGCACCGACCATGCGCAGCACCTCGGCCCATCCCGGGCGAGGCTTCCCGGTGCCGAGAGCGTTGGCGATCGAGCGCGTCACGCCGATGTCGTTGTCGGACTTCTCGGCAACCACAGTCCAGCCGCGGGCAGCTGCGCGCCGCAGTAGGTCTGTCCGCTGGTTGAGCACGCCGTGCCCGTCGTCGGCCTTGTCGTCGCTGATCCTGTCGTAGATCACGCACCGGATGAGCTTGGCGTGCGTGCTGTCCGCCCGTATCTCAAGAGAGGTTGTCACGTGGGTAGTTTACTACTATGCTGTGACCCGTCCCAGGCGAACCACATGACGCTGCTCTGTGGTGCACCGTTCGGCCGTATCGTGGCCAGGTGCGCGAAGAGCGGCCGGTCGAGTAGGTCTGCGTGACTGGCGGGAACTTCAGGCACTGGTCTCTCCTTGCTGCCTTGACTGGTTACAGCGCATCGGACTCTTTGTGACTGTACGTCGTGGTCCGGTCATGGGATGATCCGGTCCCGGCGCACGACGCCCTCCTGCGCCGACTCGGTGAGCAACTGGCCACCGAGCTGTGAGCACCTGCGGTGCCATTCAGCGCCGGTGGGGGAGTACCCCGCTACTCGGTGAGGACCAGCCACTGAGTGCCGTCGGTCAGTTCACGGAACGCGTCGAGGTGGCCGGCGTGGGTAGCGGTCTCCTCGATCACGTGCAGGATCGTCCGGCGCAGCGGCCGGGGCGGGAAGTCGGCGAAGAAGTCGGGCCACCACTTCGGCCGGGCGTCGATCGGCGTCGCCGCGATGATCGCGTTGGCCCTGGCGATCTCATCCCGGTACAGGCCGAAGATCGCGGCACCAGGTACCTCCGCGGGAACCCGCCACGCCTCGTCCCCCGACGTCAGCGTGAGCGGCTCGCCCGCGACGGCACCGCGGAACCAGAACCGCTCGACGTCCAGGGCCAGGTGCCGCACCATGCCAAGCGGCGTCCAGCCCGACGGCAGCAAGGCTCGCCGCAGCTCGTCTTCGGACAGCCCGTCCAGGGCGCCGAGCACGTGCTCGCGCTGTGCGTTCAGCGACGTGAGGAGCGCCTGCGTTTCATCATCGATCACGCAAGGACGACGTGCCGGCCCGCCAGAAGTGAGCGCGCCCGGGGTTGTTCCGCCCTGCCCCGCTTCCTTGCGCCGATGTGCCTACAGGGGCGAAAGGAGCCTGCGAGTGCTCATAACACGCCAAGTAGTGACGCACACTTGTGTTATCTGAGCTGCTCATATTGACTGTTGTCGTGGCCTGTGCGCTCCCCTAATCGTGTCGTTGGCGACGGTCAGCAAGGAGAAGCCCCGTGTCCTCAGCCGCCCTGCGCGACGGTATTCTCAACGTTCCCGTGATCGACATCGCCAGCTTCCGCATGCCCTACGCGGACGCGGCCGCGCGCTCCGAGGTCGTCCGCCGGGTCGATGAGGCCGCGCGGACGGTCGGCTTCATGCAGATCACCGGGCATGGCGTCACCGCGACCACACTCAGCGAGTTCACCGCCGCGACCGACGCGTTCTTC
>NZ_DASZKT010000065.1:0-5164 GCF_035552695.1 Actinospica sp. | reverse complement strand
GACCAGGGACTCATCGAACGCGTCCCCGACGACTTCGCGGTATCCCTCAAGCCGTCCCCGCCCGCCGGAGGTGTCGAGCGGGCCGGTGATGGTGGCGATCCTGGTCCGGCCGGTCGAGCGCAGGTACGCGACCATGGCGCGCGCGCCGCCACGTTCGTCGGCCGCCACGTACGAGACCTTCGACTCGAATCCAAGTGGCGCGCCGCAGGCGACGTAGGGGACGCCGGCCGAGCCGAGCAGGTCGGGCAGCGGGTCCCCGGCGTGCACGGATACCAGCAGCGCGCCGTCGACGTGACCCGCCGCGAGGAAGCGGGTGATCCTGGTCCGGTCGGAACTTGACGCGGCGATGCAGACGAACAGCCCGATGTCGTGCTCCGCGAGCGCCTGAGTACACCCTCGCAGCAGGACCGAGAAGTTCGGGTCCGCGAACAGCCGTTCCGCCGGCTCGGAAAGGATAAACGCGACCGACTCCGAGCGCTGGGTCACCAGCGACCTGGCGTGGTGGTTGACCACGTAGCCGGTTTTCTTGATCGCCCGGTTCACCGCGTCCAGGGTGCCTGGCGACACGTAGTGCCCGCCGTTCAGCACCCGGGACACGGTCCCACGGGAGACGCCCGCCTCCGTTGCCACGTCCTCGATCGTGGGACGCCGTCGCCCGCCATTCATACCTCTTGTTTACTGCCAGCCGGTCACTGCTTGACCGCGCCGGAGGCGATGTCGGTGCGCCAGTACCGCTGCAGCGCCAGAAACAGGATGACCAGCGGGATGATTGACAGCAGCGATCCGGTGACCACGAGGCTGTAGAGGGCCGGCTGGTACGACCCGCGGTTGAGCAGGGTGTAAAGCCCCACGGTGAGCGGGAACTTGTTCTCGTCGCTGAGCATAATGAACGGCAGCAGGAAGTTGTTCCACACCGCGACGAACTGGAACAGGAAGATCGTCACCAGACCCGGCGTCATCATCGGCACCGCGATCCGGGCGAACAGCGTCCCCTCCGGGCAGCCGTCCACCCGCGCCGACTCGATCACCTCGTCGGGCACCGCGGACATCGCGTAGATCCGCGCCAGATAGATCCCGTAGGGGGAGAGGATCGAGGGCAGCAGCACCGACCAGTAGGTGTTGGTCAGCCCGACCTTGGCCAGCAGCAGGTACTGCGGCAGCGCCAGCACGACCGGGGGAACGAGCACCCCCGCGAGCAGCAGGTTGAACAGCGTCGAACGGCCACGGAACTCGAACTTCGCGAGCGCGTACCCGGTCAGCGCGGATACAACGACGGACAGCAGCGCGCCTCCGCCGGCGTAAAGCGCCGTGTTGAGCATCCAGTGCCAGAAGACGCCGCCCGCGTAAGCGGACAGGCCTCGGATGTTCGACCATAGCGACCCGTTGGGCGCGAAGGTGAACGTGTTGAAGAGTTGGGCGTTGTTCTTGGTCGACGCGGTCAGCACCCAGACGACCGGCAGCAGGCAGTACACCGCTCCGAGCAGCAGGATGACGGTCGGGACCACGGCCGGCCGCTGGTCCCGGCCCCTGCGCCTGCCCTGGTTTCGCCGCCCCGAGGTGGACGGGGCCTGGGTGAGCGCGCCGTCGACGCGAGTCAGTGCCATCGTGGCTCACCGTCCCTGGAAGACGCGCTTGTTGCTCGCCCGGAGTAGGAAGAACGAGCCGGCGAACATGACCACCGCGATGATCACCGCGAGCGCGGCGGCCTCGTAGCTGTTGTTCTCGTCGAACGCCAGGTTGTAGATTCGCATCAGCGGCATCCAGCCCTGAGAGATCGTGTTGGTCAGTGGCAAGAGGGTCTCCGGTTCGTTGAACACCTGCAGGGTGGTGATCAGCGAGAACACCCCGGTGAGGATGAGCGCCGGGGCGATCATCGGGATCTTGACCCGCAGCGCGATCTGCGGCTGCGAGGCTCCATCGATGCGCGCCGCCTCGTACAGTTCCGACGGCACCGCCCGCAGCGCCGTGTACATGACGATCATGTTGAACCCCGTCCCGCCCCACACGCCGACGTTGGCCACAGACAGCAGCGCGACGTGTGTGGTGAAAAGGTTGGGCATCGACAGTCCGAACTTGCTCAGCATCTCCGGGAACGGCGACACGGTGGGCAGGTACAGGAATCCCCACAGCAGCGTGGCGATGACCGTCGGCACCGCGTACGGCAGGAAGATCGACAGCCTGCTGAACCGCTGGAACCGCACCCGCCGCGCGTCGAGCAGCAGCGCGAACAGCAGGGCGAGCCCGAGCATGACCGGGACGAGGATCACGCTGTAGATGACCACCCGCAGCAGGGAGGAATCAAAGGCCGGATCCGCTAGGGCGCTGGAGTAGTTGGAGAGCCCCGCGAACACCTGCCTGCGGGCGCCTGCCCCCAGACCGAGGCCACTGACCTCGGTCTTTTCCAGCGACAGGTAGATGGTGTACCCGATCGGGATGAGCAGGACCAGCACGTACAGGATCACGGCCGGGGTGACGAAGGCGTACGGCGCCATGCGCGGCGCCGCACGCCTTGATACGTGCCTCACGTCAGCCAGCCGCGACCGTGAAGCCGCTCTTCTTCATGTCGTTCACCACGGTCGACTGCACCGCTGTCAGCGGGCTGAGGAACGAGCCCTTGCCAGAGGCAGCGCTGCCGAACGCGGTCTGGAACTCGGTGTACGCGACGTTCACGTCCGGGCCCCAGGTGACGTTCGCGGCCGCGGCCGCGTACTGCTTCGCCAGGGTCCAGAAGTTCGGCTGATTGGAGAAATACGTCGGCGGCGCGGACAGCGCGGCCTCGGCGGCGGTGTCGGCCGGGTAGATGCCGCCGTCGGATACCAGCGCGGCGGTCGCCGTCGGGTCGGTGTTCAGCCAGGCGGCGAACTGGGCCGAGGCCTGCTGGTGCTTGGATCCGGCCATCACCCCGGTGGAGGAGCCGCCCCAGTTGCCGACCAGGTTCGCGCCGGAGGTCCACTGCGGCAGTTCGGTCATCTGCCACTTGCCGGTGCCGGACGGCGCCGTGGTCGGAAAGTCGCTGGGCGCCCATACGTCGGAGACCCAGGCGATGTACTTGCCGTCGTTCATCCCCTTGTTCCACGCGGCCGTCCACTGCGGCTGGTTGTCCACGCCGCCTGAGGACACCAGGCCCTGCCAGTACGAGGCGACCTTCTGGCTCGCGGCGTCGTCGATGCCCACCGTCCAGTTGCTGCCGGAGGCGGACCACCACTGCGCGCCCGCCTGCTGCGTCAGGCCGGCGAACTCACCGGGGTCGACGGCGGAAAACGAGCCGAGGTATACGCCTGGCGCCGCGGAGTGCAGCTTGGTCGCGTCGGCGGCGAACTGCGCCCAGGTGGCCGGCACCGTCAGGCCGTACTTCTTGAACAGATCGGCGCGGTAAAACAGGGCCATCGGCGCGGCGTCCTGCGGGACGGCGTACAGGTTACCGGTGCCCAGGGTCACCTGGTTCCAGTTGCCGGCCGGGAAATCGCTCTTCAGGCTGCCGTCGTACTGTGCGATGTTGGCCAGGTAGTTGTTCGTCACGAGCGTCGGCAGCACCTGGTACTCGACCTGCGCGAGGTCCGGCGGGTTGCCCGCCTTCGCGGCGGTGAGCAGCTTGGTGAGTTCCTGGTCGCCGCCGGCCTGGGTCTGGACCTGGACCTGGATGTCCGGGTGGGTCTTGTTCCAGATCGCGACGACCTTGTCCATGTTGGGCACCCAGGTCCAGAAGGTCAGTGTCACCTTCTGGCCGGAAGACGCCCGCGCGGACGCGGACGCTGCGGATGATGACGTGCCGGCCGCCGGCTGGGTGGACGAACTGCCCGACGAGGAGCAGCCCGCGGCGGCGGCCGCGGCGAGCGCCGCGACGGCGATCGCGACGGCGCGTCTGCGCCGCCGGGTGGGGATGAGCTTCATGGGTCCCTCCGCGGTGAGAGATCGCAGGTGATGATCCGCTTGGACCTGGCCGTCCGCAGGGGATGCGGTGGCCGGTGAAGGTGTCTGTGAACGCTCCCAGAGTTAACCCGTTGTCATACCTTGTCAAGGGTCGGTTTGCACTGGTTTCATTCTGTTATTCGCCTGTGAGCGATCCCAGATCTTGCTGCCCAGAAAACGCGGAGTTTCCCATGCATTCACGCTGGCCACGGCTTGATGGACTCGCCTACGGCGGGGACTACAACCCCGAGCAGTGGCCCGAGGAGGTGTGGGAGCAGGACGCGACGCTCATGCGCCGGGCCGGCGTCACGCTGGTATCGGTCGGTATCTTCTCCTGGGGCATGCTTGAACCCCGGCCGGGCGAGTTCGAGTTCGGCTGGCTGGACAAGGTGCTCGGCCTGCTGCACGACGCGGGCATCGCGGTCGACCTGGGCACGCCGACCGCCGCGCCGCCGCCGTGGTTCCTGCACCAGCACCCGGAGGCCAGGCCAGCCACCCGCGACGGGCTGCTGCTCGGGGGCGGGTCCCGGCAGACCTACTGCCCGTCAAGTCCCGCGTACGCGAGCGCGGCCGCGGGGATCACCCGCCAGCTCGCCGAGCGCTACGGTTCGCATCCCGCGGTGGTGCTCTGGCACGTCAACAACGAGTACGGCGCCCCCGTCGGCGAGTGCTACTGCGAGACCTCGGCGGCGGCGTTCCGCGACTGGCTGCGCGAGCGCTACGGCGACCTGGACACCCTCAACGACCACTGGGGCGCCTCGTTCTGGTCGCAGCGCTACGGGCAATGGGACGAGATCGACGCGCCGCGGACGTCCGCGACCGCGGTCAACCCGGCCCAGCGGCTGGATTTCGCCCGGTTCAGCTCCGACGCGCTGCTTGCCTGCTTCCGGCGCGAGCGGGACATCTTGCACGCGCTTTCGCCTGGGATCCCGGTCACCACCAACTTCATGGCGACCAACTGCAAGAGCGTCGACTACTGGCGGTGGGCAGCGGAGGTCGACGTGATCTCCAACGACAACTACCTGACCGCCGAGGCCACCGACAGCTACCTGGGTCTGGCCATGTCCGCCGACCTGACCAGGTCACTGGCGGGAGGCGGGCCGTGGCTGCTGATGGAGCACTCGACGAGCGCGGTGTCCTGGCAGCCGAGGAACATCGCCAAGCGGCCGGGCGAGATGCGCCGCAACTCCCTCGCCCACGTGGCCAGGGGCGCGGACGGCGTGCTGTTCTTCCAGTGGCGGGCCAGCCGGTTCGG
>NZ_DASZKT010000064.1:0-26842 GCF_035552695.1 Actinospica sp. | reverse complement strand
TGCACGGCGGCACGGCACTGCGCATCGCCAAGCACGCACTAGTGAGATAGCGACTGCTCCTGCTCGCGGATCCGGTTGCGGGACAAAGCGAGTGTGACCACAAAACCGAGTGCGAGTGCGGCAAGCACGCCGAGGTTGGCGAACGCCCAGGAGCCTGACTTGCCACCGAGCCCGAACGCGGAGAGCAGGTAGCCCTGCCAGTTGAGCCAGCCCGCGGAGGAGTTGGTCACCAGGCCCCAGCCGAGCACGGTGCCGATGACGGTGGTCGCGATCGGCAGGATCCGGATATCGCCGTAGCGGCCTCGGGTGCTGAACAGATCATGCTCGTCGTATCCGCGACGACGCAGGGCGAGGTCGGCGAGGATGACGCCGCACCAGGCGGAGATCGGCACGCCGAGGGTCGTCAAAAAGCCTTCGAACTGTCCGATGAAGCTGGGCCGCGTCCCCGCTCGGCCGGGGCCGGTATCGACGTGCTGCGTCAATCGATTGCTGATATACGGACTCTGCCGCCGATGGTGCTCGGATCCGAGTGTCTGACGCTGCGCGGCCGGCTCGCCGCCGTCGCCGAGGGGCGGGCGTTCCTGGTGCACTGCGGCCACCCGGTGGCGGCCGGACCGTCGTCGGCGGAAGCGGTTCGGTCCGTGGTCCGCGTGCTGCGGCAGATGGCGCTCATCATCGGATACGCGTCCTCGCTCCCGCTGGTGCAGGTCGCTCGAATCGGCGGGCCGTGGCCAGATCGCTACGCCCTGCGCGAGGAATACGGCCGGGCGCTGGGTGAGCTCAACCTGTTCCGGGCGTTCACCAGCGGGGACCGCTTCGATCTGCGCGAGGTGCACGCCTCGACGATGCTGTTCGTCCGCAGCGCCTCCGCCGACGGCCGCTACGACGCCGTCGCCGGGCCGATGGACCGCGCCGTCCGCTTCCTGGAGGCGTCGGCGGCCGCGCGGCCGGTCGGGGTCGACGGCTCGGGCTTCTTCGTGTCCTGGGAAGCCGGACCGCTGGGCTACGAGGCCGCGATGACCCGCCGCGAGGCGGCGGGGGAGCCGCATTACAACACCTCGGGTCACCTGCTCGTGCTGCGCGAGTGCGACCAGGACCCGCATGGCCCGCACGCCGAGTACTGCGCGCGCATCGGCAACCCGGTGGCGGTGCGGATCGGCCCGGCCACCCGCGCCGACACGCTTCCGGCGCTGCTCGACCGGCTGGACCCCGACTACGAGCCCGGACGGATCGTGCTGCAGTTCCGGCTCGGCGACCGAATCAGTAATCTGCTTCCCATGCTTCCCGCCGTGGCCTCCAGTGTCGCGCGGAGCGGCCACTCGCCCATCTGGCTCGCCGACCCGTCCGCCGCGACGGCGGACGAGCTTCGTACCTGCTTCGAACTCCTTCGGGAGCAGGGCGCGCACGTCGGCGGCATCCACGTTCAGGACGCGGCACGCTGCGTCGAACTCGCCTTCTCGGTGGCCGGGCTGCTCGGGGTCGGTGGAACGCGGCGGACCCGATGAGCCCGTTCGGCACTCCCGCCGAACGGTCTCGGGCGTTGTACCAAGCCCTGCTCAGCCGACCGGGCCTCTCACCGGCCGAGATCGGGCGACGGTACGGCTGGCGCGACGAGGACGTGGCGGAGGCGCTGGCCGGCCTGGCGCGTCTCGGGATGGCCGCGACCGCTCCGCAGGACACTGACAACTGGGTCGCGCAGTCCACCGCCTCCGCGTTCCGCTCGCTGGTCGGCGGCCCGGCCTCGGACCTCGCGCGGCTGGCCGAGGAACTGCGGCGGATCCAGGAGTCCGCGGCCGAGGTGCTCGAGTCGTATCATGATACGTACGTCAGTCATCTGCTCCAGGACGACGCGCAGCTCGTCGTCGGCGCGGCCGAGATGACCAGGGTTCTGGACGAGGCCACCGAGTCCGCCCACGCCTCCGTCGTGATGCTGCACCCGGGCAAGACACCGCCCGCCGAGGCGCTCGAAGCCGGGCTCGCCCGCGAGCGGGAGATCCTCGCGCGCGGCGTACGCGTCCAGACGGTGCTGCTGGAGTCGGCCCTGCCGCTGCCGCGCATGTACGCCTACCTGCGCGAGGTCGACGGGCTCGGCACCGAGGTACGGATCGCGCAATCGCTGCCGCTCCGGCTCATCGTGGTCGACGATGCGATGGCCATCGTCTCGATGCCGCCCGCGCTGCTCCCCGACGGAGAAGAGGTCGGCGCGGTCATAAGCCGGAGCGTGCCGCTCATCACGGTGTTCCGCGAACTGTTCGGCCACTACTGGGACACCTCGGCGGCATTCCGCGGCCTGCTTCCGGCGCGTGACGCCGAACACTCCCAGCGCCGCCGCGACCTGCTGCAGATGCTCGCCTCCGGCCTGACCGACGAGGTCATCGCGCGGCGCCTCGGCGTCTCCGAGCGCACCGTCCGCCGCCTCGTCTCAGAACTCAGCGACGAGCTCGAGGCCGCCAGCAGATTCCAAGCCGGAGTCAACGCCGCCCGCCTCGGCTGGGTGGACCGGTAGCGCGCAGCTGCCGACGAACTCGTCGAAAGCCCAGTCCTCGAACCGGAATCCGTCCCAGCGGGCGACGAGACGGCCCGCGTCGCCGACGAGGTCCGCTCGCGCCATGCTGCCGAGGCTGAGGCGGCCGACCTTGATGAGCGCTTCCTTGCGGGTCCACAGCCGCAGGAACGCCGCGTCCTGATCCGGCTCCTCGCCAGCCCAGCGCAGCTCGGCGGGCGTCAGCGTCTTCTTGCGCAGCAGGGCGAAGTCGCGCCCTCGCAGACCCTCGATGTCCACGCCGATCGGTCCGCCGCCCGCCGCCGCGGCGACGCCACCATGCGTATGTGACCAGCTCACGGACAGCTCGGGCGCCTCGACGAGCGACGGCTTGCCGTGCGGGCCGCCGCAGGAGTCGCAGCGTTGGACGACGGTGAGCCCGCCGGGATCGGCGCCCAGGGCTTCCGCCGCGCACAGTCGGACCAGCACGTGCGCGGCGACAAACGCTTCGCGGTCAGCGGGCAGGCGGAAGACATCGGCGCGCTCGCGCTCGGTCGGCGTCAGCATGGCCAATGGATCATCGACGTCTGTCAGGACGGCCGTGGACCGGCCGTATCGCACGACGGTCTTCACAGCGTCCTCATACGGAGATGGAGCGCATGCCGGCCGCTTCGCCGCCGAGCCGGATCTGCCGACCTGAGGGACCGTCGTGCACCGTGGCCGTGATCGTGGACGGACTGCCGAGGTGATCGCCCATGTCGACACTCAGGCGCGCCACGCCGCGCCCGGCCAGGTACGCGGCGAGGCAGCCGGTGCTGTTCGCGTTCGCGATGTCCTCAGGGACGCCGATCGACGGAGCGAACATTCTCGCCGCGCTCAGCCCATCCGCCTCGGGCACCGAATAGGCATAGCAGCCTAGGAATCCGAAGCGATCGCAGGCCTCCTTGAGCTGCGCGAAATTCGGAGCCAGCTCGGCCAGTGCAGAGCGCGACGCGAGCGGCAGCAGCATACGTTCCCTGCCGACGGAGGCCACGCATGCCTCTTCGGCGATGCCACCGACCGCGATCCCGAGCCCCGCGGCGACCGCCTCCAGCTCCTCGGGCTTCGGGGCACGCAGGTCCACCGGCCCGGGGTCGAACGCCGCCGCCAGCCTGCCGCCCTCGCGAACCGCCCAGCCTTCGAACCGGCGAGTGGCGGCACGCAGGTGGGCCTGGAACTGATCGCCGCCACTGCGTTCAGCCAGCAGGGCTACCGCCGCGACGGTGCCGTGGCCGCACGCCGGAAGCTCGCCCTCCGTGGTGAAGAAGCGGAGCGCGAAGGCCGGCCGATCCGCGTTGCCCACGCCCTCGAACTCGCCGCCGACTTCGACCTCGATCTCGGCCTCGATCTCGCGGACGAAGACGGCGTGCGACGTGCCGGCGATCGCGGGCACCCGGCTGCGCTCGGCGTCGGTAAGTGAATCTTCGTCGTCGAGCACGGCCGTCGGGCTGCCGCCCAGGCCTCGGCGTCGACAGGCGTCAACGATCACTGCGTCGGACATGAGTGAACAATATCCTGTGACGCCCCGGATCCGATGGGTGATCGGAACCGGGGCCCGTCACGGCCGGATCGGGCCGTCAGCCGGCCTGGCGGGCCGGGACGAGCGCGGGTCCGGCCGCGAGAGCGCCGGCGCCCACCAGGCCCCCGCGCAGCAACGAGCGGCGGGAGGTGGCCTTGCGGAACCACTCGTGCTGTTCGGCCAGGCTCAGGGTGCTCGCGAGCTCTGGCGTCATCTTCGAGGATCTCATGGCGCTGGACGCTAGGTGCGCAACATCAGGTGCGGTGGAATGCGACGTTAACCCACGGATACCTGAGGCAGGCGAAGCTCTCACAGTTATCTTCACGGCCCGTCACCGAGCCGCTTCGAAGGCCGTGCCGACCGGCGTGATGACCGTGCCGGGCTGGAACAGGCCGCTGTTCGGCAGGGCGCTGTCGGCGGGAAGCCCGAACCAGGCGTAGCGCTGGACGTACGGCAGCGAGTCGAGCATCGCGGTCGCGGCGGTGAGGAACGCGGCCTGCTGGGTCTCGCTCGGGTACTGCGAGCCGCCGTTCGCGAAGCTGATCAGCGCGAACTCGGTGAGCCAGATCGGCAGGCGGTAGCGGTTGTAGACGTCTTCGATGTAGCTCTTGAGCTGGCTGACGGCGTCGCCGGTGGTGAAGTCGGAGCCGTACCAGTGCAGCGTGATGAAGTTGACGCGGTAGCCGTGCTGCTCGACGCCGGTCATGAACTGGTCGAGCCAGCCGCCCGCGTTCGCGGCGCCGCTCGCCACGGCCGGGGAGCCGAGTTCGAGCCCGGTGTTCATCAACTGCGGCCACAGGGCGAGCGCCTGGCTCGCGGTCATGTTCGCCTGCCCGCCGTTGTCCGGCTCGTTGAAGCCGAGGACGCAGCCGCAGCTCGTCGTCTGCTTCGCCTGGGCCAGCGCGGACGCGGTGACGCTGGCGGAGCCCCAGACCAGCGGGACGAAGCCGGCGTGGCTCGCGGATATGCCCTTCGTGTCCGTGGACCAGGTGTAGTACCACGACGCCCCGGACTCGGCCAACGCCTGGTCCTGGCCGGAGAAGGTCCACACCCCGACGCCCTTGCGCGTGCTGGTCTGCGCGGACGGCGTGGACGGTGTGGACGTGGTGGGCGCGACGACGGCGGCCTTCGTGCTCGGCGGGGGAGCGGCCGAGGTCGCCGGGCGGGTCGGGCTCGGCGTGGTCCGCGTCGGCGTGACGAACGTCGACGCCACGCTGGGCCGACTCACCTGCGCCACCGGAGTAGTCGCGGGATGACCGCCGGGCAGGATCACGTACGCCGCGATTGCCGCGGCGGCGACGCCCGCGGACGCCACGGCCACGGGCGGCGACGTGAGGAGGGATCGCGGCCGCGCGCGACGGACTCCGCGACGGGCACCGCGGCCGACCGTACGCGCGCCGTGACCGGCGTGAGCGGCGCTCGATGTGGTCGCAGCGGTCGAAGTGTGAGCAGCAGCTCCACCACCTGCGCCTACGTGTGCCGCCACGGCCGTCCGTAGCGCGAAAGGCACCGGCACCATGGGCAGCCCGCGCAGCAATCTGGCCACCGGGACCAGTGCGCGATCGCGCGGCGTGCACACGTCGCAGTCGCGGATGTGCCGGTCGAAACGCTTGCGCCACAACGGGTTCGGCGTGCCGTCCCAGTCGTCGGCGGCCGAGCGCAGGTTCGCGCAACGCCCGGCTTCGCGCAGCGCCTCCACGATGTTGCGCGCCCCGTCGAGCCGCCGCTTCAACCGGTGCACGCGCACCGCGGCGTGCGGCGTGGACACGCCGAGCGCCCGCGCGAGTTCGTGCCGGTCGAGGTGCCCGCTCTCCTCCAGCCACCACAGCGAAAGCAGCTCGCGATCTTCCGGATCGAGCCACCGCGTGGCCTCGGCGACCCCGCGGCGCTGTTCGGTCAACCCGAGTCGCAGGATCGTGAGCCCGGCGAAGTCGGAGCCGAGGTCGGCGTATTCGCTCGTCTGGTCTTGCATCGCCGTGCGCGCCTCCGCCGTACTCCGCCGCCTTCCCTGATCGCGCACTTGATGAAGGGTGATCGCCACCAACCAGGATCGGAACGACTCGGGCTTCTCGATCTCGCCGATTCCGCGCACCACGCGCAGCATCGTCTCTTGCACGACGTCGTCGACATCGGCATGCCCGCGCAACGCGCGTCCCGCGAGGTTGTAGACCAGCGGCATCGATGCGGACACCAGCGCGTCGAGCGCACGCTGATCGCCGTCGCGGGCAGCCGCGACGAGTTCGGGCGCAGGAGAGGTCATGAGCTCACACCCCAGGTGACGCGGTAGTCGCATTCGCCCGTGCAGGTAAGCACACTCGTCGCGTCGTCGTCAACGTACGAATAGGCGAACGCCTCGGCCTTCTTGAACACGGCCGCGGAATCGATGGGCCAGGTCGCGGGATCGCACGCGGACCGCGCGGCGAAAGCGCCGCTGCAGCACGTCTGATCGGTGTTGAACACGAGGCAGGCGCTCAGACAGGCCACGACCTGGCCGTCGTGCACGCGCTGCAGCTTGGCCGGGCAGGACGCGTTGGCGTCGTGCGTGCATCCGGTCGCGGAGCAGCCGTTCGCGTCGATCTTGTCCTGGGACCTGCCGCTGTAGCTGTTGATCCACATGGGCAGGTTGTTGCCCTCGACGAGGCTCACGTCGTAGAAGTCCATTCCGTTCCACGCATTGAGGTTGAACTCGGCCAGCGTCGAGGGGAACTCGCCCCACGTGCTGCCGCACTGGAGGTGGCCGCAGCCGCTGGTGACGCACGATCCCGCACCCGCCGCGTCGAACGAGCAGCCGGTGCGCGCCCACAACCGCACGTCCCAGTGGTCCGGGATCAGGATGCTCAGGCTCGCGCCGGGAGCCAGCACCCATCCCGTCGCCGAGATCGGATGCTTCGGATCCGCGGCGATCGCCGGCCAGATCGTCTGATCGAGCCGGTTGACCATGGTCAGCGTCCGCCACCCGGCTGGCGCGACGAGCGAGCCGTTGGTGGACCGGCTCGGTGCGGTGGACGCCGTACGCGTCGCGGTCGCGCTCCGGCTCGCCGCGACGCCGCGGGACGCGGATACGGACGCGGATGCCGACGTCGGCGTCGGCGTCGGCGAGTCCGGTGCCGGAGAACTCGCCGCCGAACTCGGGGAGGCGTCGGCGGCGACGGTGTGCACCGGTGCGGACGACTGCGCCCGCGCGACGAACACTCCCGCCGTCACCGCGAGGACCATGAGGAGCAGCGCAACCGCCCAGCGTCCCGGGCCGTGCCGCCACGATGATCCGCGGCCCGGTCTGTGTCGTCTGTCAACCATGCTTCGGAGACCGCGGCGGCGTCTCCGGGATTACCGAAAACCAAACCTCGCGCCGCGGCACTTTCGGTAATCCGGACGCGGCCGTCACGGTCTCCGGGACATGGATCGCAGAAGACACAAGCCCGCAGGTCGCCGCGTCAAGGTGCGAACGGCTCTGCTTTCGGTGTTCGCCGTGCTGGTGGCCGTGTCGGCGGCAGTCTGGTTGAGCACCGCCGGACCGCTCGGCACCCAGAACGCCGCGGACGGCTCGGGCGCGCGCACGTCCCCGGCGGTGAGTCTGATCGCGAGCAGCGCATCGATCGCCCCGGCCACGACCGCCGCCCCGAGCCCGACGCGGACGAGCGCCTCACCCTCGCCGTCACCCACGCCGAGCAAGAAGGCGTCGACCGCCGCGGCGTCGAGCTCGTCAGGTCCGACGGCCGCCTCGAGCGGAACGCACCTGATCACCATCGTCAACGCGGACAACGAGACGATCTGGGCGGCGACCAATCCCAACACCCAGCACCCGATCCCGGTCACCGGCTGGAAGCTGGCGCCCGGACAGAGCGTCAGCTTCACGGTGCCGGACGGCTGGGGCGGCCGGGTCTGGGGCCGGACCGGCTGCTCGTTCAACTCCTCCGGCGTCGGGCACTGCCAGACCGGCGACTGCGGCGGCCTGTTCCAGTGCCAGGGCAGCGAGGGCGGGACGACCACGCTCGCGGAGCTCACCCTCGACTCCTTCGACGGCATGGACTTCTACGACGTGAGCATGGTCGACGGCGCGAACCTGCCGATGTACATCAACACGACGCACCGCACCGCCGCCGACCCGATCAGCTCGAACGGCTGCTATGAGGGTGCCTGCACGAAGGCCGTGGTCTGCCCGAGCGGGATGCAGGTCAAGTCGAACGGCCAGGCCGTGGCCTGCGAGACCGCCTGCGCGGCCTTCGGCGGGGACGCCTACTGCTGCACCGGCTCGTGGTCCGGCCGAGCGAACTGCGACCCGGCCAAATGGCCGGTGGACTACGCGAAGCTCGTCTTCAAGGACGCCGAGCCGTACGCCTACTCCTACGCCTTCGACGACTCGGCGACGATGGCTTGCAAGGGACACTGCAACTACCGGATAACCTTCGGCATTACGCCATAGGGAGTGGTGGGCATGGAGTCGCTGCTGACCATCGCCGCGCACGTCAGCAAGGGCCCGGAGCTCGGCCCCTGGAGCGGGGTGCCCGCCGATGCTCCCACCCGTCTCGGTCCCGCCGCCCTGACCCCGCAACAGCGCGAGATCGCCCACCTGGCCGCCGCCGGCCTGACCAACAAGCGGATCGGCGAGAAGCTCTTCCTCTCGCCCCGCACCGTCTCCAGCCACCTGTACCAGCTCTTCCCCAAGCTAGGCGTCGCCTCCCGCGCCGCGCTCCGGGACGCCCTAGAGGAACAGGCGGCCGCGGTAGGCGTCGCGGGCCGTGCGGGTGGCGACGAGGAGCCAGGCCCCGACCAGGGCGACGAAGAAGGCCGCGGCGGCGATGCGCAGGGGGACGGAGCCGGTGTGGTCGGCTAGGCCGGTGGTGCCGGTCACGCAGGTGCCGACCGGGAAGGTGAAGGACCACCAGGTCAGCGAGAAGGGCAGATGGTCGGCCGCGGTGCGCACCGTGACCGCGGTCGCGATCGCGGCCCAGAGCAGGGCGAATCCCAGGATCGGGAGGCCGTACACCACACCGAA
The DNA here is from genome assembly GCF_035552695.1 of Actinospica sp. Taxonomy (NCBI): domain Bacteria; kingdom Bacillati; phylum Actinomycetota; class Actinomycetes; order Catenulisporales; family Actinospicaceae; genus Actinospica; species Actinospica sp. Next base: position 17,806 of record NZ_DASZKT010000064.1, on the reverse strand, counting down.
TGCCTCGAACGCCTCGGCGTACGGGTTCGGCACCGCCAGGTGGGCGTTCCCGCCGAGGAGGTTGGCGGCGGTGACGGACTGGCCGAGCGGTCCGAGCACGATCCACAGCGTCGGCACCATCCGCGCCGGGCCGACCTTGTGCAGGGCCAGGCGCTGCCAGATCAGGGTGATGATGACGATCGACGGCAGCAGGCTGATACCGAACATCACGAAGCAGCAGACGAACAGCGTCAGCCGCGGCTGGCCCGGCTGCGTGTACGGCAGCAGCAGCGCCCCGGTGGACGCGGAGACCATCGGCGGTACGACCGGCATGAGCCAGCCGCCGAACGCGCTGTCAGGCGCGTTCTCGTGCCGGGTGAACGCCAGGTACGGAACCGCCGCGGCGGTCGCCAGACCGCCCACGGTCCCGCCGATCCACAGCACCCAGTCCACGTCGATCGCGGCCGGGAGCCCGATCCAGTCGCGGCCGAGCAGCAGCGTCCCCGCGCCGACGGTGAGCATCGCCATCGGCACCGCGCCGTAGAAGTGGCTCATCACCGGGTTGCCTGCATGCCCGCGCGCGGTGCTCGGGTGATACCGCCAGTGCAACGCGGTCAGCACGGCGAGGCCCACCAGCATGACCGCCGCCAGCGCCCAGACGCCGGTCGCCGCCGCACGCATCCCCGGAAACTGCTCGGGAAGACTCGCCGCGGCCACGGCGACGATGCCGGTCCCCATCACCGAGGCGAACCAGTTCGGCGTGATGTTCGCCCAGACGCACCGCGGCCGCTTGAGATCCCGCAGAAACCCATGCCGGACGGACGGCGCAACCGGGGTGGCGGGAGCGGGGTGCAGATAAGTAGCCATGGCTCTCAGGCTCGTCCGAGGCATGGCTGTCCAGTAGGGGCCGAATCCTTGGAGGGTTACAAGCTCTCCTTGTGACTGGCTCTACTCTTGACCGCCGCTACTTGTGGCCGACGCGGAGTGAGCCGAGATGCGCGAGCAGGTCCCGAGCCGGCCCGGCTGGGGGAACGCGCTCGCCGATCCAGACCGCCTTGAGCGCCCGACGTAGGTCCACCCCGTCCACCGGCACGGCCCGCAGCCGCCCGCTCGCGAGATCGTCGCGCACGGCCAGGTCGCTCATCACCGCAGGTCCCGCGCCCGCGAGCACGGCCTGGCGAACGCCGCCCGCCGTCGAGAACTCGATCAGCGGCTCAGCGATGCCGATGTCCGGACCGAGCGCCTTGACGAGCGCGGTCCGCAGCGCCTCGCGCGTGCCCGATCCCGGCTCCCGGGTGACCAGGGCGGTTGCGGCCAACTCGCGCGCGTCGACCGCCCGGATGCGGCGGGCGAACGGATGGTCCGGCGGGACGACGAGCGTGAGCCGATCCGCGGCGACGACGCGATGGCGCACGGATCTGGGCACCGACGGGCCCTCGACGAACCCCAGGTCCGCCTCGCCGCCGCGCACCCGCTCGATGACCGCGTCGCTGTTGGTCGCCGTCAGCACGACATGCGGCGCCACCGCTCCGATGCTGCGGGCGGCCGCCTGCATCGACACGAGCCAGCCCGGCAGCAGTTGCTCGGCGATCGTGAGGCTCGCGCTGATCCGCAGCTGCCGATGGGCGTCCTCGCGCAACGCCGCGATTCCCGCCTCGACCTCGGCCGCCGCCTTCAGCAGCCGCTCGGCCCACTCCGCCACGACCACCCCGGACGGTGTCAGCTCCGATCCGCGCGGTCCGCGCACCACGAGCGATACCCCGGTCTGCGCCTCGAGCGCGGAGATCCGCGCCGAGATCGCCTGCTGCGTCACGCCGAGCTCCGTCGCGGTCGCGTTGAAGCTGCCTGTGCGCGCCACGGTCAGCAGGACCTCCAGCGCCGCGAGCTCCGGCATCCGCGGTCCCAAGTGCATGCCCGAATACTAATCCGAGTCGCGCAGCGCGCTGTGGAAGCTCTGCCGGTAAGCGCGCGGCGAGACTCCGAGGTGCCGCAGGAAGGCGCGGCGCAGCGTTTCCGGGCCGCCGAAGCCCGCGCCCTGGGCGGCGAGGGTCACGGAGTGGCCGGCGTCGAGAAGGTCCTTGGCGGTGTTGAGACGGATCAGCTCGACGTACTTCGCCGGGGTCGTGTCGAGTTCGTCGCGGAACATGCGCGTCAGGTGACGGGGGCTCAGGCCGGCGCGCGCGGCGAGTGCCGTGACCGTCCAGTCGTCCGCGGGGTCGGCGGCGATTGCCCCACACACCTCATGCAGCTGTGCGGTGCGCGGCACCGGAGCTCGCATCGCGGGGGAGAACTGCGACTGCCCGCCGGGGCGCTGGAGGAACACGACCAGTGCACGGGCCACGTCGCGAGCAAGCTTCGGCCCGTGATCGCGCTCGACCAGCGCGAGGGACAGGTCGATCCCCGCGGTCACGCCCGCGCACGACAGGACGCCGCCGTCCTCGACGTAGATCGCGTCCGGCTCCACCCGAATGGAGGGATAGACGCGGGCAAGCGTTCCGGTGTGCTCCCAATGGGTGGTGGCTCGGCGGCCGTCGAGCAGGCCCGTGGCCGCCAGGATGAACGCGCCGGTGCAGATGGAGGCAGTGCGCCGGGCCTGCCGGTGCATCGTCTCGGCCGCCGCGATGAGCTCCCGGTCGATGGGGTGGGTCGGCAACGCGTCGCCGCCCGCCACCATCGCCACGTCCAGCTCACCGGCGTCCGCGGCGGACACGTCCACGCTGATCCGCATGCCGGTCGACGTCGTCACGTCCTTGCCGTCCGGCGAGCAGACCACGATGCGATACCGCGCGCCGAACCGGTTGGCCTCCTGGAACACCTCGCCCGGACCGGCCACGTCGAGCAGCTTCACCCCGTCGAACACGAGGATGCCGATCCGCCGCTCCGGGTCCGCGCCGTCCACTCGCGCCACCGAGCCACCTCCATCGGGTCTAGGTCCGGAACTGTGGGAAGCCTGGCGCGGATCGCGGGGCGCGTGCCCGGGCGAAGCCGGAGGCTGTACCCATGATGAACCACACAGACGACTCAGCGGCCGGAATCTCCGTGCCGGACACGAAGGTGGCCCGCGAGGCCACCGAGCTGGTGCGCGACTGCACCTCCGATCTGATCTACCACCACTCCCGCCGCGTGTACTGGTTCGGCAGCCTGCAGGGCCGGAACAGGGGCCTGAGCTTCGACCCGGAACTGCTCTACATCGGCGCGATGTTCCACGACCTCGGACTCGACACGCGGTTCCACGGCAGCGGCCGCCGCTTCGAGGTGGACGGCGCCGACGAGGCCCGCCGCTTCCTGCAGGGCCACGGCGTGCCAGACGACAGCGTCCGGCGGGTCTGGACGGCCATCGCGCTGCACACCACCCCGGGCATCCCCGAGTTCATGGAGCCGGAGATCGCGCTGGTCACGGCCGGGGTGGAATACGACGTGCTGGGCATCGGGTTCCACGACATCGACGAGGCGGACCGGCTCGCCGTCACCACGCTGCATCCGCGCCCGAACTTCAAGCGCGAGATCCTCAAGGCGTTCACCGACGGCATCGCACCCAAGCCGGAGACCGCGTTCGGTAACGTCAAGGACGACGTCCTCGCACACTTCGTCCCCGGCCACCGGCACACCGACTTCGTCGAGATCATCCAGAACTCGCCCTGGCCGGCCTGAAGCACTAGGGAAGAGTCATGAGCGGCAGGGAAGAGTCATGAGCGGCGAGAACACGAAGAGCGCGGCGCGCTGGCGCGACCTGCTGGAGAGCGAGCGGGACGCGGAGGCGATGTACCGCGGTCTCGCCGAGAACGAGCAGGGCGAGCGCCGCACGATCTTCGAGGAGCTGGCGTCGATCGAGCGGCGGCACGCGGCGCACTGGGAGGGCAAGCTGCGCGAGTCGGGGGAGCAGGTGCCCTCACCCGGACGGCCTAGTCTGCGCACGCGGCTGATCGGGCTCGCAGCGCGCCGGCTCTCCACCCAGGCGGTGCTGCCGATGATCGAGCGGGCCGAACGCGCCGACGCGGGCGTGTACGACGCGGACCCCGACGCCGCGCCCGGCATGGCCGGGGACGAGCGGGGCCACGCGCGCACGCTCGCCAAGCTGATCGAGGGCGGCAAGCCGGACCCGCGGCAGCAGATCGGCAAGCGCGAGGGCTGGCACCGCGGCGACCGGTCCGGCGCGTTGCGGGCCGGCGTGTTCGGGGTCAGCGACGGCCTGGTGTCGAACACGTCGCTGGTCATGGGCTTCGCCGGCTCCGGCTCCTCCCGCGCGGCCATTCTGCTCGCCGGGGTCGCGGGCCTGCTGGCCGGCGCGTTCTCCATGGCCGCCGGAGAGTACGTCTCGATGTCCAGCCAGCGCGAGATGTACCAGCGCGAGCTCTCGCTCGAGGCTCAGGAGCTCGAGGACAATCCCGAGGAGGAGCACGCCGAACTCGTGCTGCTCTACCGCGCCAAGGGGCTTGCCAAGGCGGAGGCCGAGAAGGTGGCCGACCGAGTGATGGCCGACCGGAACGTCGCGCTGGACACCCTGGCCCGCGAGGAGTTGGGCCTGGATCCGGATTCGCTCGGTTCGCCGTGGTCGGCCGCCGTCTCGAGCCTGCTGGCCTTCGCCTCCGGCGCCTTCGTCGTCGTGCTGCCCTACCTGATCGGCAGCGGCACGGCGGCGCTGGTCACGGCGATCGTGCTGTTCGGCCTCGCGCTGTTCGCCGTCGGTGCGGGCATCGGCGTGCTCAACGGCCGCTCCGCACTGCGCTCGGGCGTGCGTCAGATCGTGGTCGGCGGCCTCGCCGCGGCGGTCACCTTCGGCATCGGCCACCTCATCGGCACACACGTGTCCTGAGACGGTGCGGCCCGGCACCGAAGTGCCGGGCCGCATGCTGCTGTGCTGCTGTGCTGCTTCAGGCTGTGCTGCCTCGTCAGCCGATCGCCGCCGCGAAGACGTGCAGCGGCGAGGTGCCGGAGCCGGGCAGGGTGACCGACTGGACGGTCTTGCCCGACTGGAGCGTCACCGAGTCGTAGAAGATGGAGGCCTTCCACGGCGAGGTGCCCGACGAGGTGTTCCCATAGGCCGAGGTCACCGCGACCTGGCCGCCGGTGAACGGCGTGGTGCTCGCCCAGTCACCGAACCCGACGGTGAACTGCTGCGTGCTGCCGTCGGTGTAGGTGATCGTGCCGGTCCCGGAGGACTGGCCGTTGGCCGCGGCGCCCAGGAAGCCGAGCGTAGTGCCGCTGCCACTGACGTCGAACGCCCGACCGTCGGCCTCGATGTTGTCCTTCGTGCCCGCGGCCGAACTCGGCCACGTGAAGGTCAACCCGCTGAAGGTGAACGACCCGCCGGGGGTGAGCCCCGCGGCCGCCAGCGCCTCCGCGGAGAAGCTGTTGCCGCCGCCGTCGAGCCCGCCGTTGAACCCGGTCGGCGAGTGGTTCGAATCGTCGGTGATCGAGACGTTGTTGAAGCCGTCGCTCAACGATGCGTACGGCACCTGCGTCTGCGCGCCGGCGATCCCGGCCTGGGTGCCGCCGACCGTTTCGCTGACGCCGAGCACCTGCGAGCCCGGCGATGCGCTGGCCGGGGCGCTGACCGTCCAGGTCGTGGAGACGGTGGCGCCCGCCGCGACCGAGTCGAAGGTGTCAGGGGTCGTATTCGTGGAGGTCCAGCCGCCCGGCAGGTCGAGCGAGAGCGCCACGTTGCTCAGCGCCGCCGAGGACGGGTTCGCCAGCGACGTGGTCACCGTGCCGGAACCGCCTGCCTCGACCGCCGGCGGAGCCGCGATCGACAGGTTGGCCGACTTGATCGACACCGCGAAGATGTGCATCGACGGAATGCCGCCCTGCGGCGAGTCGGTGCCCGGCGGCAACGTGATCGACTGGACCGTCTTGCTCGAATCGAGCGTGACCGGGAAGTACTCGATCGTCGTCTGCCAACCGGTCTGGTTGCCCGGCTGGTTGCCGTACGGGGCGCGGATCGCGACGTCGCCACCGGTCGGCGGCGTGCCGTTGGCCCAGTCGCCGAAGCCGATCGTGAACGGCTGTGTGCTGCCGTCGGTGTAGCTGATCGTGCCGCTGCCGGTGATCGGTCCCCACGTGCTGGTACCGAGGAAGCCAAGCGTCGAGCCGGAACCGGAGAGGTCGATCGTCTGCCCGTCCGCCACGACGTTGTCGGTCTGGCCCACCTGCCTGTTCGGCCAGGTGAACGTGAGCCCGTCGTGCACCAGCGCGGTGCCCGGCGTGATGCCTACGCCGGCGAGCGCCTGGGCGGAGTAGCTCGCCCCCGCGCCGTCCAGGTTGGCGCCACCGCGGTTGCTGTCGTTCGTGATGGCGTCGTTGTTGAACGCGGAGGCGACGGACGCGTAGGGCACGGACGTCTGCGTGTAGCCGGTGCTGTCATGCGCACCGCCCACGGTCGCGTCGGCGTCCAAGGTATAGACACCCGCCTGCCCCGTCGGCACCGTGACCGACCACGTCGTGGTGACCTTCTGACCGGCGGGCACGCTCGCGAACGTCGCCGGCGTGGTCGCCGTGGCGGTCCAGCCGCTCGGCAGATCGAGGTTCATCGCCACGCTCTGGGCAGCGGCGCCGCCCGCAGGCGCGGTGTTGGTGAACGCCGTGGTCACCGTCGAGGCCTGACCCGCCTGGGTGAGCGCGGGGGCGCTTACCGAGACCGCGTGTCCGACGACGATCGGCGTCGAACCCGACACGCCGTTCACGGTCACGCTGATGTCAGCCGCGCCGTCACCGACCGCGGTGACGAGGCCCTTCGAGTTGACCGTGGCCACCGCCGGGTTGCTGCTGCGGTAACTGACATGAGCCTTGGTCAGATCGGCGAAGCTGCCGTCGTTGTCGGCGGCCTCGACGATGTTGTCAGCGGTCACGCTCATGTTCCGGCCCTGCGGCACCGACCCGACACCGGTCGTGTCGTCGGCGATCCACGGGTTCTTACCGGTCAGGTCGAGCGTCTGGCCGACCTGCATGCCGCTCTGGTCCGGCTGCACGGTCACGGTCTGCACCACGGGTGCGATCGAGCCGATGACCTTCACGTTGGCGGTGCCGCGGATATCGGCGGAGTCGGCACCCACGTTGAACGCGTAGCTGCCGTTGTAGACGACGTCCTTCATCGCGTTCGGGTCCCAGATCTCCAGGCTGGAGACCGGAACCATCAGCGTGATGTGCTGGCTCTGGCCGGGCTTGAGCACGTTCGTCTTCTGGAACCCGACGAGCTGCTCCTTCGGGAACGTGACACCGGTCTGGGTGAACTGCGCCGAGGCGTAGAGCTGCGCGACGGTCGTGCCGGCCACGGAGCCGGTGTTGGTGACGGTGAGGTTCACCGGCACCATGCCGTTGGCGTCCGCGACAGGGGCGGCGTGCACACCCGAGTAAGAGAACTGCGAGTAGCTCAGGCCGTAGCCGAAGGCGTAGGTCGGCGTGCCGGTGAAGTACTGGTAGGTCCGGCCGAGGCCGCCGGTCTCCGCCGGGGTCAGGCCGTAGTTGCTCATCGGGGCCAGCTGCGAGTCGTCCGCGTACCAGGTGAAGTCCAGGTGCCCGTCCGGGTTCTGCTTGCCGAAGAGCACGTCGGCCAGCGCGGTGCCCTGGCTCTCGCCGTTGTAGCCCGCGAAGACGATCGCCGGGAAGTCGCCCTGCACGTCGCCGATCGAGACCGGGCCGTCGGACTGGACGGCCAGCATCGTGCGCGGGTTGCCGACCGCGTTGATCTGCTGGATCAGCGAGTCGTAGTCGCCCGGCATGGCGAGCGTGGTGCGGTCCTTGGCCTCGCCGGCCAGGTTCTCGTCCGTGCCGGCGAAGACGATCACCGCGTCGGCGGTCTTCACGTCCGCGAGGGTCTGCGCGGAGCAGGCGGCCGCGGTCGTCTTGGTCGTGGAGGTGCCGCAGGAGTCGTAGACGACCTGGGCGCTCGGGTTCGCCTTCTGCACGGCGGACGTGATGCCCTGCACCGCGTCGACCTGCAGGCTCGGGTCGCCCGAGTAACCGCCGAGGGTGACCGTGCCGGCCAGGTCGCCGACGATCACGATCTTGTTGGTGCTCGCGGCGTTCAGCGGCAGCAGCGGCGTATTCGTGCCGCTGACCGGCTGGTTCTTGAGCAGCACCTCGGAGTTGTCGGCGACCTGGGTGGCCAGCGCCTGGTGCGCGGGGCTCTGGATCGCCGCCTTGGTGATGTTCGTGTACGGGACGCTGCCGGGCGGGTCGAACTCGCCCGTCTGCATGCGCACCGTGAACAGCTTGATCAGGGCATTGTCGATGACGCCCTCGCTGAGGGCGCCGGCCTTGATCGCCGACTCGATGTTGGTCAGCGAGTTCTCGCCGCCGGGGCAGTTGAGGTCGGTGCCGGCGCGCAGCGCGTACGCCTGGCCGCCCGCCTGCGCGGGGACGGTCGTGCCGGTGGCGGTGTTGGTCCAGGTGCCGGTGGCCCCGCCGCTGTCCGTCGTCCAGCCGGTCGGCGCCCAGTCGTGGCCGGACGGGAAGTTGAGGTACGTCGTGCCGATCGCGCCGCAGTCGGAGGTGACGTACCCGTTGAAGCCGTACGTGCGCTGCGCGAGCTGGTCGGCGGTGTACGTGTCGGCGACGGACGGCGTGCCGTTGATCGCGTTGTACGACGTCATCAGCCCGGACACGTGCGAGTTCTCGATCAGGCTCGCGAACTGCTTGGTGTAGTAGTCGCGCAGGTCGGTGTCGCTGACGTTCGAGGAGATGCCGGTGCGGTTGTCCTCGGTGTTGTTCAGCGCGTAGTGCTTGGCCGTCGAGGCGACCTTCAGGTAGCCGGTCTCCGACTGCCCGGACATCGTGTTGCCCTCATACCCGTCCACGAAGGCGCCGGCCATCTCGGACACCAGGTACGGGTCCTCGCCGAACGCCTCGTCGGTGCGACCCCAGAGCGGGTCGCGGTCCATGTTCACCGTCGGCGCCCAGAAGGTCAGATCGCCGTAGTCGCTCGCCGAGGGGCCGAGGTTGTTCTGCCCGGTGCCGAACAGCGACTTGTCCAGGAAGCCGCGCGCCTCGTCGGAGATCGCGGTCGTCTCCTGGTAGACGAGCTGCGGGTCCCAGGACATGGTCGAGGCGAAGTTGGTCGGGAAGCTCGTCGCCTTGGGCGCGCCGCCGTTGCCGTTGTTGTTCTGGTTGGCTCCCAGCGTGTTGACACCGTGCTGGCCTTCGCTCCAGTACGTGTACTGCTGCACCCCGAGCCGCGGGATCGCCGGTGCGCTGTTCGTGCTCAGCTGCGCGACCTTCTCCGGCAGCGTCATCCGCGAGACCAGGTCGGCGGCCCGTGCCTGCGGGCTGTAGTGCGTGTCGAGGTAGATGGGCAGCGGGCTGCCCGTACCGGTGTGCGCCGAGCTCGCGGGCGCGGCGGCCACGGTGGTGGCAGCGAGAAGCACCGTGAACGCCGCGATCGTTGTTTTGATGGCCCGCGGCCGTCTCGGCCGTCCGTTCCGTTCCATGTCGCCTCCGCCGTTGGAGTCGTGCACGTGGGTTAGGGCGCGGCCGAGGGCTTCGGCCGTGACGCCGGTCACAGAATTCTGCCGGGTCTGGTCAGAAGTCAAGCCCTTTGGCAGGTTCCGGAACCGAACTGTCCGAAATTAACTGTGCAGAGCCCCGATCGAACGGTCTTCGATTTTGGCTAGATCGGGCAATACTCGACTGCTAAAGTGACGCCGTGCATGCCACGGCCCCCGATTATCCCGCTCCCGCCGAAGAACGCCAGGCGCCGATCAACCTCGCCAGCCTCGGCCGGGTCCGGGTGCTGCGCGCGCTGAACGAGACGCCCGCGCTCTCCAGGGCGGAGCTCGTCGAGCGCACCGGCCTGGCGCGGGCGACCGTGGGATCGGTGGTCGACGACCTGATCGACGCGGGTCTGGTGCGTAAGACCACTGACATCGACGCGGGCCTGATCCGCAGGACCGGTGACCCGAACGCGGCCTCGGGCGTACGCACCGGCCGTCCGCCGCAGCTGCTCTCCCTCGAGCCGCGCGCCGCGTACGCGGTCGGGCTGGACGTGGGGCACGACCACGTGCGCGCGGTCCTGACGGATCTCGCCGGAACGGTGCAGTGGGACTCCAGCGCGCAGCTGGACGTCGACGGTGCGCCCGAGAGCGCTCTCAGCACGGCCGTGACGCTGCTCGACCGCGCGATGGACGAGCTCGAGGTCGAGCGCGAACGGATCCTCGGCCTCGGCCTCGGCATCGCCTGCCCGGTGGACAAGACGACGGGTGCCCTGCACGCCGAGGGCATCATGCCGGGCTGGGTGGGCGTGCAGCCCGCGCAGGAGCTCGGCCGCCGCACGGGGCTCGAGGTCCGGATCATCAACGACGCCAACGCCGGCGTGCTCGCGGAGCGGCGCTTCGGTGTGGCCCGCGACTGCGCGAACGTCGTCTACATCCGGCTCTCCTCCGGCATCGGCGCGGGCGTGATGTGCGACGGCAGGATGCTGCTGGGCCACGGCGGGCTCGCGGGCGAACTCGGCCACGTGACGGTCGAGCCCAACGGCGCGGTCTGCCGCTGCGGAAACCGCGGCTGCCTCGAGACGGTGGCCAGCCCGCCCGCGATCGCCGCGCTGCTCACCCGCAGCTGGGGAAGGCCGGTCAGCACCGGCGAACTGACGGAGCTGCTGCGCACCGGCGACCGCGGCACCCTGCGCGCGGTCGAAGACGCCGGCGACGCCGTCGGCAGGGCGCTGGCATTCACCGCGATGCTGCTGAACCCCGAACTCATCGTCGTCGGCGGCGACCTAGCTGCCGCCGGCGAGGCCCTCTTCGCCCCGATGCGCCGCTCCCTCATGCGCAGCACCATGACCTCGCACGCCGAGCCCCTCCGCATCGTCCCCGGCTCCCTGGGCGACGACGCCGGCGTCCGCGGCGCCGCCGCCCTAGTCCTAGCCACCGCCCCCGAACGCCTAGGCCAAGCCCCCCTCCTCGCGGCGTAGCAGCCCGCCAGTCAGTCGCTCGCCTAGCCGTCGTTCATTGCACCGGGACGAGAGAGCGCTCTCTCGGCTGCGTGGGGATCCGTTGCCGTGCCGAGGTTTCGGAACCGCAGGTTATTGACGCTGCGGGCCGCCGAGCGTAGACATCCGGACTGAGAGAGCGCTCTCTCGACTGCCTGGAGAGCGCTCTCCCAGCCCTCAATCAGCACCTTGGCGACGCTTCGCCACGCACTTCGGGAGTCAACGATGATTACCGCCCCGCAGTCCGGCACACCACCGCGCCGGAATCCGCCGACCGGCCGCCCCCCGTCCGGACGTACAGCGCGGAATCCGCTGATCGGCTTCCTGTCGAGGCGTGCCGAGCGGAGTCTGCCGACCGGCCGTCCCTCGTCCGGGCGTCCTGCGTGGAGTTCGCTGATCGGCTTCCTGTCGAGGCGTGCCGAGCGGAGTCTGCTGACCGGCCGTCCCTCGTCCGGGCGTACTGCGTGGAGTTCGCTGACTGGGCGTCCTCCGTTCGGACGCACGTCGCGGAGTCCGCTGATCGGACTGTCCGGGCGTGCTCAGGCGGGCGTGGCCGCTGCCGTCGCGCTCGTGTTGGCGCTCGGTCTGTCGGTGGTCCCGATCTCGACCGCTCAGGCAGCTGCCGTGCATGCGGGCGTCGCGCACACCTCGGGCGCCGCGCCTCTGGACTCAGGGGCCTGCGGCACCACGGACATCGCGCTCAATCGGCCGACCACCGCGTCTTCGCAGGAGAGCGGGGCATTCCCGGCGTCGGCGGCCACCGACGGGAATTCCGGGACCCGCTGGTCCAGCGCGTGGAGCGACCCGCAGTGGCTTGAGGTGGACCTCGGCAGCGCGCAGTCGATCTGCGGCGTGGGCCTGAGCTGGGAGACCGCGTATGCCAGCGCGTTCCAGATACAGACCTCGAATGACGGCTCGACGTGGACGTCGATCTACTCCACGACCACCGGCACCGGGAGCACGCAGAACCTGAGCGTGTCCGGCAGCGGGCGCTACGTCCGGATGTACGGCACGGCGCGTGCGACCGGCTACGGCTACTCGCTTTGGGAATTCGACGTCTACGCGGGCAGCGGCTCGTCGTCTGGTGGCGGCTCCGGCGGCGGCACGTCCATCCCGTCGGAGAACTGGACGCCGGTCTGGAACGCGAACTTCAGTGGAGCCTCCGGCACCGCGCCGTCCGGCACCGACTGGAAGGAGGACACCGGTACGAGCGCTCCGGGCGGCCCGGCGCAGTGGGGCACCGGCGAGATCGAGACCATGTCGAATTCGACCTCGAACGTGTACCTCGATGGCAGCGGCCATCTCGACATCACCGCGCTCGACAACAACGGCTCCTGGACCTCGGGCCGCATCGAATCGCAGCGTGACGACCTCTCCGCGCCGGCGGGCGGCATGATGGAGATCTCCGCGTCCGTCGAGCAGCCGAATCCGCAGCACGGTGTCGGCTACTGGCCCGCGTTCTGGACCCTCGGCGCGGGCGACCGGACCGGTGGCACCTGGCCGTCGGTCGGGGAGACGGACATCATGGAGGACGTCAACGCGCACGCCGAGACCGCCTCGACGCTCCATTGCGGCGTCGCGCCGGGCGGTGCGTGCAACGAGTACACCGGCCGCACCAGCGGAATGACCGCGTGCGCCGGATGCCAGACCGGCTACCACACGTACACCGAGGTCATCGACCGGACGACCAGCGACGAGAAGATCACCTGGTACCTCGACGGCTCCGCGTACTGGTCGGTCAGCGAGGACCAGGTCGGCGTGAGCGCCTGGCAGGCCGCGGTGGACCACGGCTTCTTCATCATCTTCGACGTGGCCATCGGCGGCTCATTCCCGAACGCCGACTGCGGCTGCACCTCGCCGAACGTGCAGACCTCGTCCGGCGGCACGATGAGCATCGGCTCGCTCAGCGTGCAGACCGCCGCGGTGACCACGCCGCCCACGCCGCCGACCCCGCCGAGCACTCCGCCCAACACCCCGAGCGTGGTCAAGGTGACCGGCAGCCAGGGCAACTGGGGCCTCTCGGTGGACGGCGCTCCGTATTATGTCAAGGGCGTGACCTATGGGCCGCAGAACACTGACGCAGGCTACTACCTGCCGCAGATCGCAGCGACGGGCGCCAACACCGTCCGCACCTGGGGCACCGACAACACCGACACGGCCGACCTGCTCAACGCCGCGGACGCCAACGGCGTCAAGGTCATCATGGGCTTCTGGCTAAGCCAATCAGAGGACTACATCACCGACACGACCGACGAGACGAACGACCTCAACAACATCGTCTCGCTGGTCAATCAGTACAAGAACAATGGCGGCGTGCTGATGTGGGACGTCGGCAACGAGGTCATGAACTCGCTGTCCAGCACGTATTCCGGCACGCAGTTGACCAACGAACGCATCGCCTACGCGCAGTTCGTCGAGAGGGTCGTCGACGCGATCCACGCCGCCGATCCCAACCACCCGGTGACCTCCACCGACGCGTGGACCGGCGCCTGGCCCTACTACCAGCAGTACACGCCGCATCTGGACCTGCTCGCGGTCAACTCGTACGGCGCGGCCTGCGGCGTGCAGTCCACCTGGCAGTCCGGCGGGTACACGATGCCTTACATCCTCACCGAGGCCGGACCGTCCGGGGAGTGGGAGGTGGCCAACGACGAGAACGGCGTTCCGCAGGAGGACACCGACCAGGCCTCGACGCAGGGCTACGCGACGGACTGGGGCTGCGTGACCAAGGCATCGGGCGTGGCGCTGGGCGCGACGCTGTTCAACTACGGCGTCGAGAACGACTTCGGCGGCATCTGGTACAACCTCATGACCGGTGACTTGCGCCGCGACTCGTTCTACGAGATCAACGCGCTCTACGGCGGGCAGAACGCCACGAATCAGGCCCCGGTGATCTCCAATATGTCGATCGGCAACCCGACGGCGGTTCCCGCGGGCGGCACGTTCACCATCAACGTGGCCGCGACCAGCCCGATCAGCGCGCCGCTGCGTTACAGCGTCGAGTACTGCGGCAAGTACATCAACGGCAGCACGGCGCAGCAGGGCGCGACGTTCACCACCTCAGGCGGTGTGATCACGGCGACCGCTCCGACTCAGATCGGCGTCTGGAAGGTCGACGTGTACGTATACGACGACCAGGGCAACGCGGGCATCCAGACGGAGTCGATCAACGTCGTGCCGGCGACGATGTCGGGAACGAACGTGGCGCTGAACGCGACGACCACCGCGTCCTCGTATCAGAGCACGGGCAACGGCGCGCCGTACCCGCCGAGCAACGCCACGGACGGAAAACTCACCACCCGCTGGGCCAGCGACTGGAGCGACCCGCAGTGGATCGAGGCCGATCTCGGGAAGACGTACTCGATCTCCGGCGTGCAGTTGGTCTGGGAGGCGGCCTACGGGCAGGCCTACCAGATCCAGGTCTCGAACGACGGGATCACCTGGACGACCGTCTATTCGACGACGACCGGCGTGGGCGGAGTGGACAGCATCAGTCTGAGCAACGTCTCAGGCAGGTACGTCCGCATGTACGGCACCGCACGAGGTTCGACGTACGGCTACTCGCTCTACGAGTTCGGAGTCTACAGCGGTTGATTCGTAGCGACTGACTAGTAGAACCCTGCGACGGTCGCGGGCGGTGCCTCAAGCCGAGGAGCGTACGATCAGCTCCGCGTCGAAGAGCTCTGCTTGCGGCCGTCGCTCGGGGTCGTCCAGCCGCTCCAGCAGCAACCGCGCCATGCGCGCGGCCATCTCCTCGACCGGCTGGCGCACCGTGGTCAGCTGGGGGCGCGCCGCGAGAGCCGCGCTGCTGTCGTCGAAGCCGATGACCGCCACGTCCTCGGGAACCCGTCGGCCCTGCTCGGCCAGCACGTGCAGCGCGCCGACGGCCATCAGGTCGTTCGCGGCGAACACGCCGTCCACGTCAGGCTCCTGCAGCAGCAGGTCGCGCATGGCGAGTTCGCCGCTGGCCTGAGTGAAGTTGCCCTGCGCGACGGCCACGTAGCCGACGCCGTGCCTGGCCATGGCGTTGCGGAAACCGTCGATGCGGGACTCGCTCGCGTTCAGGTTCGCCGGTCCCGAAATCGCGGCCACCCGACGACGTCCGAGCTTGATCAGCCGTTCCGCCACGAGCCGACCGCCGTCCTGATGGGCGAGGTCGACGTAGTCGAAGGGCAGGTGCGGTTTCGGCTGGGCGAAGAAGACGGCGGGCAGCTCCTCCTCCGCGAGCTGCGCCGGCAACGGGTCGGCCGGGTCCGTGGAGACGACCAGCGCCCCGTCCACGGCGTGCTGCCGCATCTGCTCGAGCACCGCGGACCGGGAGAGCGCGTTCTCCGCGAGCATGATGAGCGGATGGACCCGCCGCGGCGCGAGGTAGCCGAGCACCCCGTCGACGATTCGCCCGAAGAAGGGGTCGCCGTATATCTGCGGGTGCGGGCGGACGAGGCTCTGCGAATCCACGTCCAGCTCTATCGACGTCACCAGAGCGATCACGCCGCTGCGTCCGGTCATCAGCTGCCGCGCGGCGCGGTTCGGCACGTAGCCGACGGTGGCGATCGCACGCATCACCGCGAGCTGCAGATGCTCGGCGACGGTCGGCGAACCGTTGACGACGCGGGAAACCGTCGCGCGGGACACCCCCGCCTCCCGCGCGACGTCCTCGAGTGTCGGTCCCGCTGTCGGACGTGTCTCACTTCTGACCATGAGTGCATTTATAACAGAGCAGAGAGCGCTCTCCCAGGTCCGATTACTGGGAGCCGGTGCTTTCGGCCATCACGGCCGTCGAGGACGCCAGCTTGCTCAAAGCCTGCTGGTCGGCGAGGGCGATGGCGAGTTCACCGGCGGTGTTCGGGTGCATCGGGGCGCTGTTGCTCAGGCCTTGGACGAAGGGCTGGGCGGTGCACAGCTCGTGGCCGCTGAAGTCGGGCACGACCGTGGTGAAGCCGAAGGTCTTCGCGCCGGACGCGAGGACCTGGTTGAGGGTGCCGAGGCGCGAGAGCAGCGCGGCGGTCTTGCCCGGCGTCAGGTGCTCGGCGTTCAGGCAGCTCACGTTCGAGCCGAAGGGGCTGAAGTACTCGTTGATCAGCACTCGAGGGTGGGCGGGGAGCGCGGCCAGATCGTGCAGGAGCTGGTAGTAGTCCTGGGTGAAGGTCGCGAGGTTCGCCTGGAACATCGCGGCGGTGGCCTGGTCGTCGCACGTCGGGCCCATCGCGCACATGGCGGCCATCGCCTCCCACTGGAGGTCGTTCGCGCCGATGCTGACGATGACGACGGACACGTGCGAGGCCTGCTCCAGAACGGCGAACTGCGGCGCGGCGATGGCCGTCGTGCCGAGCGTCTGCGCGCCGAGGACGCCGTCGGCCACGGTGGCGCCGCTGCACGCGAGGTTCAGCACGTTCCACCCGTTGACCGACGCGAGATCCGCGGCATACGCGTCGCTGCTGCGGCCGCACGCGGTGTCGAGGCTGCTCGCGTTCTTCACCAGCGGATTTCCGAGCCCGGCCGCAGTGGAGTCGCCGAGGACGACGGCCTGCACACCGGGAAGGCTGGCACCGACGGGCTTCGGGGCGGCGCCGACGGCGGTGCGGCCGACGAGATCGTCGAGCGAATGGACCTGGCGCAGAGTGCCGGGCGCCCCCGCTGCGAACGCGACGACGAAGCCGACGTTGAGCGCGACCGCGGCGAGAGTACCCAAGGCCACGACCTTGATCGTCGTGCGATGCGGGTAGCGGCGCACGCCCGCCACCGCGAGCAGCAGCACGACAGCGAAGGCGCCCGCGATCAACGTCTGCCAGAAGAAGTAGTGCTCCCAGCCGTTGATCAGCACGGAGCTCAGGTCACCGGTCGCGTTGTGCTTGTTGGTGGAGACCTCGACGAACTGAGCCAGTTGGGTGTCGAGCGAGATGTGGGTCAGTTCGAGCTTCGGCCGGATCAGGCCGTTGAACTGCAGAACCGTGGGCAGGTTCTGGCCGAACAGGTCCAGCTCTCCCGGCCCGGACAGCGAGAGCGTCGGTTCGGCCGCGCCGACCTGGATCGTCTGACCCGCCGTCGAGACCGACTGCGCGGGGGTGACGAGCAGAGCGAGCCATGCGGACGTGGTCGCGATCGCCAGGATGGCCACGACGCCGAGCAGCAGCCTGCGGATGCGGCGGCGTCGGCGCTGGTTCGGCTGGAGGTGGAGGTGAAAGGGAGCGAGATGGACGTGCGGTATGGGGGGTAGCTTCACAGCGCTTGCCTCCCGGATCTTCGTGCAGTGCTGCTCATCATCTCATAGACCGTGAGATTTACGAACAACGCGCCCAGTCCGGGAGGCAAGCTGAGAAACTCTGTCAAAGAGATATATGGGACAAGCGGTGCGGCGCAGGTCAGTGGCCGCCCGTGTTGGTGCTCCAGAGCCCGGTGCCGCTCGAGCTGTAAATGACGGTGTTGCCGTCGTTCTGCACCAGGAGGTATGCGCCGTTGTTGCCGGCGGTGCCGCTGGACCAGAGCGGATTGCTGCTGCTGTCGTAGATCACGAAGTTGCCGTCGCCTTGCATGATCGCGCGGGCGCTGGCCTTGCCCGCCGTGCCCGAGGACCACAGCGCGGTGCTGCCTTCGTAGAGCACGAGGTTGCCGTCGCCGCCGAGGACGAGGTTGAACCGGCTGTCGCACGAGACGGTGGACTGGTTCACGGTCAGCTGCTGGTTGGCGTTCAGCGAGCCGCAACCGCCACCGCCGCCGCCATTGCTGGAAGAACCCGTCGGCGAGGTCGGCCGGGTGGAGGTCAGTGCGATTTGGCCTTTGAGCATTTTGCCGCCGTCGCCGGTCAGGCGCATGTAGTAGTCGGCGGAGCAGGCGGTGCCGTCTTCGTCGAGGGACAGCAGGCCGGAGTTGGTGGGGACGGTGGCTTGGGTGGGGGTGGTGTTGAGG
>NZ_DASZKT010000063.1:0-25801 GCF_035552695.1 Actinospica sp. | reverse complement strand
GGGGATCACCACCAAGGACCTCGCGCTGGACTGGAACTGGAGCAACTACGCCAGCTACGCCCAGCAGGAGGTCGACGACGCGGCCGTGCGCAACGACCCGCTGTTCGGCGGCGTCGCCTGGCACGGCTATGACGAGGGCAGTGCCGCCGAGCAGACCACGGTGCACAATCAGTACCCGACCATCGGCCAGTTCGACACCGAGCACTCCGGCGGCACCTGGATCGCCAACCAGCAGAACGAGGACATGAACAACATCATCGACTACACCCGCAACTGGGGTCAGTCGGTGGTCAAGTGGAGCCTCGCGGTGGACCAGAACATGGGTCCGCACAACGGCGGCTGCGGCACCTGCACCGGCCTGATCACCGTGCACAACGGCGACAGCCGCAGCGGGCAGGTCGACTACACCGTCGAGTACTACGACATGGGCCAGCTGACGAAGTTCGTCAAGCCCGGCGCCTTCCGGATCGACTCGACCGCCAGCAGCACCGTGCCGAACGTCGCCTGGATCAACCCGGACGGCTCGAAGGCTTTGGTTGCCTACAACGGCAGCGGCGCGACCCAGACGGTGCACGTCAACTGGGGCAACGAGACGTTCAGCTACTCGCTGCCGAGTGCGACGAGCGCGACCTTCACCTGGAGCGGCACCCCGGGCTCCGGCGGCAGCACCCCGCCGCCGTCCGGTTCCGGTCCGGTGACCGGCTACCAGGGCCTGTGCCTCGACGTGCGCGGCGCCACCTCCACGGACAGTACTCCGGTCCAGGTCTACACCTGCAACGGCACTACCGCGCAGTCCTGGACGCTCACCAGCGGCAACCAGCTGCAGGCTCTCGGCAAGTGTCTCGACGTCGCAGGCGCGGGCACGGCTAACGGTGCGCTCGTGCAGCTGTACACGTGCAACGGAACCGGAGCCCAGGTCTGGCAACACCAGTCCAACGGCGAATATCTGAATCCCAACTCCGGCAAGTGCCTCGACGACACCGGCTCCGGCGGCTCGGGCACCCAGGTCCAGATCTGGGACTGCGCCAACACCTCCAACCAGCAGTGGAGCCTGCCGTAGCTGTTAAGCGGCAGCGCTGCTCCGTGACTGTGAATCCGCGGCCGCGCCGCGAGCTTGTAAGCCGTGGATTCGCAGCCCTGAAGCGCTAACGGTGCTTCAGTGAGTTGATCAAGAACGCGTGTGGCGCCCTCCGAGTCGGAGGGCGCCACACGCGTTTCGCCGGATGAAAGGTGCGGTGCTGCCACGGCGGGTGAAGCGCCCCGAGCCCTGTCCACTGTTCGGACCGATCCCGGAGCGTTCAGACACCGGTGATTGAACCGCTGGCCGCTTCCGGAACGCGGAAGAGGTCACTGGTTCAATCCCAGCATCGTCCACTCGCGTCAATGCAGGTCAGAGCCGGTCTCCAGGAGTTGAGGGGACCGGCTTCTTGATTGTTGTCGGTGGTTCGTCAGTGGATCACTTCGTATAGAGTTCTCCTCCGATGCGGAAGAGGTCTGGTTCACCGTTTGCTCTGACGGCACCCGCACGTACCCCACGACGACCAGCTCCCGGATCTCTCGGCTGGCCCCACAGTGAGCCGACGCTTGCACCTGGCACGGTTCACGCCGATGAGGTCGACCGTGCAGCGATCACGGCAGATTTGCCCCGTGGAGGGAACGGCGACGCGCACTGATCGAATCGACAGACGAGCGGTATTCGGGACCAGTACCTCACGTATCGCGCTCGCGATCCGGCCGCCTAGTCCCCGCCGGAGATCAGGGCGTACGCCAGGTGTCCCAGTACAGCCGCTACTCGGGCTGGTGTGCGCTCATCTCGCCGGTCTCGATCAGTTCGGAGACCCGTTCGAGTGCCTACCGCATCTCAGCCTCGGGTTGAACAGTCTCCAGTTTCCCTCGGAGACGACCTCGACGATGCCGTCGGTCACCTTGATCGCCGTCTGTTCGTCGATGGCGTACGACGGACCCGCGATGTCGGCGGCCCACCGTTCAGCCTCGGCCATGGTGTTCTCCGACCAGCCCTCGTAGTCCAGGTGCGGGAAGATCGAGAAGTCGACGACGCCGAGGGTGCTGTCTCCGCCGGTGGGCGGCGTCCATTTGACGAACTCGTGGCCGATGCGGGGAGTCAGCACCATGCTTCCGGCGCTCACCCCCACCCAGACCGTGTCGGACAGCGACGGCAAGAGGTCCGCCATCCCCGTCTCCCGCATCCAGTGGGCCAGGTACGTCGCCTCGCCGCCGTCCACCAGCAGGACGTCGGCCTCCCGGACCCACGGGACCCACCGCTCCTTGTCGATGGTGGGCAGGGCGGTGAGTTCGAGAACGCCCATCGACTTCCAGCCCAGGGCGCACATATGAGTAGCGGAGCCCTGCCCGGCGATGAACCGCCAGACCGAAGCGGGCGTGCACATCGGGTGGCCGTGCTGCGCCGTCGGAATGCACAGCGCGTTTGACTCGGCGATCGGCTTGTCCAGCAGTTCTATCAGCGCGTCGTGAATGCTCGCATTGTTGATGCCGCCGGAGGTGAGCAGAAGCTTCACGATGTCTCTCCTCAGCTCGTTCTTTAGCCTCGATGCACGTTTCCGCAGGTGAACTGGTGTCTTCCGGGACGTAGACGGCGACCGCCGTGCACGCTGGGAGTATCTTTGCACCCGGCGTAAACGGAGGTCGCCGTGTCCCGTGTCTTCGCCCACGTCTCGGCTGCCGACCCGCTCGGCGTGCTGGTCAGCTTTCGCCAGGGCTTCTACGACTGCTTCTATGCCCGAGGGAACGTCCTGTTCGAGCTAGGCCGACGCACTGCTGTGTAGCACTGGGCCGGTCAAGACCCTGGTAGAGCTCCGCCTCGCCGCCGAGCACCGGCGCAGGCGCAGGCACCGGCACGGGTGGGGGTGGGATGTATGCAGCGCTGAACGAAGGCGACCCGGAGCCGAGCGGCTTCGCTGGACGCTGGCTGCGATGTCGGTGCCGCAGGCCCCGAGGCGGCCGGATCACCTTGCCGTGGATGTCAGTAACCCGGCTACGCCCCGATGCGGGCACTTTGTACTTACCACCAGACCGATACGCGTCCGCTGCTCCTGACTTCTCGTCAACTGGTGGTTGTCATGTCGACATCACCACCACCGTCAACCTGAGCCTCGCGGCAGGTACATCCGGTCATCCCAGACCTGTTCCCCAATCGCGGTCATAAGCCGCGTCGATCGGTCCGCGTCTTGTCGAGGACCTTGTTGCGCCACACCGGTCAGCCGACCCAGGCTGCCTCACGCGGAGTGTTCCTTGAGGTAGCGCACGAGGCCGATCACGTCGTCGGGCACCAGCCGGCCGATCGCGCCGCTGGAGTACACGCTGACGACGATCTTGCCTTCGGGGTCGAGGACGAAGCCGGTGGACTGCAGGTAGACCGGGTCCGGGTTCACGAACGCGCCGGTGAGCTCGGCCACCTCGCGTGCGTCCGCGCTGTGGCCGAGCGGGAAGCCCAGGTCGAGCTTGACGGCCAGCGCCTTGGTGGTCGGCTCGTCGTCGACCGACAGCGCGATCACCCTGATTCCGGCCTCGGTGAACTTGTCCTGGGCGCGCTCGAACGCGCGCAACTGCGCGTTGCAGTAGGGGCACCACGACCCGCGGTAGAACAGCACGACAGCGAAGGACCCGGCGAGGGAATCGGGCAGGTCGAGGTCCGCGCCGTCGACCGTGTGGACGTACAGGCGCGGGAACCGGTCACCGGGATTGAGCAGAGCCATGGCTGGCCTTCCTTCGAAAGTTCGCGGTGGACGGGCCGATCGCCGCCGATCCGCTGCGTGGATGGTCAACCTTCTTCGCGTCACGGTGGCCGCCATGTCTTACCGGCCGCCAGAGAAATCGCGACGCCGCCCACCGACGAGAGTGGTAAGACTCGCTGGGCCCGGTGACGCGAACACCATGGGCACCCGGATCCGGCCGAGGGCTCGAAGTCGCGTGGCGTGGAACGACGGAGGTAGTGATGACGGACGTTTTGGCGGGCAGGACCGCACTGGTGACCGGTGCCGGGCGCGGGATCGGGCGGGCGGTGGCGCTCGGCCTTGCGGATGCCGGCGCAGACCTGATCCTGCTCGCGCGCTCGGCGGACCAGCTCGAGGAGACCCGCGCGTTGCTGGCCGAACGCGGTCTCGCGCGTGGCGGCGCGTTGGTGATCACGGCGGATCTGGCGCAGGAGGAGGAGCGCACCCGCTCGATCGAGATCGCTCTGGCCCGCGGCCGCATCGACGTGCTGGTGAACAACGCTGCGACGGTCGAGCCGTTAGGTGCCACGACCGAGATCCCCGCCGCGGAACTGCGGTGGGCGTTCGAGGTCAACGTCTTCGCCCCGATCGCGTTGACCACCGCCGTGCTGCCCGGGATGACGGACGCCGGCTGGGGGAGGGTCGTGAACGTCTCGAGCGGGATCGCGGCCCGGCCCGAGGCGATGCCGCGCGGCAACGCTTACGCCGCGACGAAGGCGGCGCTCGAGGCGCATACGATCAATCTCGCCGCGGAAGTGCGCGGCACCGGAGTGACCGTCAACGTCTACCGGCCGGGGCGGGTGGAGACCGCGATGCAGGAGTGGATCCGCGCACAGGATCCGGCCCGTATCGGCGCGGCCCTGCACGGCAGGTTCACCCATTTCGCCGCGGCCGGCGAACTGATCAGCCCCGAGGAATCGGCCGCCGGGCTGCTCGAGCGGCTCGGCGGGCAGGAGACCGGGGCGGTTTGGGAGGCCGAAGACCCTGCCGCGGCTAGGCCTGCGTGACCGCCGCGAGCAGGCCCTCGAAGTCCGCTCCGCATGGGCCGCACACCGCCAGGTGCGCGGCCACACCCGGGTAGGCACCGGCGGCATCCTGCCCGGCGGCGACCAGGTCGACGTACACGTGCAGCACCTCCATCGCCTCCTCGCATCCGATGTCCGCCGGATCCGTGCCGAGGAAGCGCTCCAACCGCTCCCGACCGTTCATCGCCCGCCCCTCCCTTCACGCTCGAGGTAGCCGGCTGCCACCAAGTAGGCCCGGATCTTGCGGCGGGCGTCGAAGAGCGCCTTGTAGATCGCGTTCCGGTTCGTGCCGTACCGCTCGACTACCGCATCGAGCGGTACCGCATCGAGGACGACCGCGGAGAACACGCGCCGTTGATGGGCGGTGAGCGTCTCATCCACCGCGTGCCGCACCGCGCGCACCAGGTCGGCCCGCTCCGCGTGCTCGCCCGGGTCCACACCGATCCGGTCCGGCAACCGCTCCCAGGATTCGGCCTCGAGCGAGACCTGCGGGTGCACCCGCCAGTAGTGCCGGCCGAGTTTCGCCGAGACCTCGAGGATCACGAACTTGTAGGCCCAGGTGGTGAACCGGCTCTCGCCGCGGAAGCTGTCGAGTTTGCGTAGGATCGCGAGCATCGCGTCCGCCGCGGCCTGGTGGGCCACATCGTCCAACTCCACCCCGGCAAGCCAGGGCGCCGTGGCCCGCCGCCGCCGCAGTTCACCGAGCGCGACGCGCACCAGCATCTCGTGCAGCCGGGCTTCGCCCTGCGCGCGCTCGGCCGCGGCCCCCGTCAACGCGGCAATCCACTCGACCGAGACCGGATCGCGCACCGACACAACGTCATCCCGCGAGTTCACGGCACAAGCCTACGTCCACGCCCCCGACCTGATCTTGCCGCTGTCGCCAACGCTCGATTCAGCGCGCTGCAGCCTGGGGTGGAAAGTCCGCGAGCAGGTGCAGCCCGGCGCGATCCAGCGTGTCGCGCCCCACCGACGCTCTTCGCGTTCATGCAGGCCATGGGACTGGTCAACGACGATGTCGAGGAATGTGTGATCTGGGAGCACGTCGCACGAGCACGAAGGCGATTCGCGGTCCCCGATAGGGCGCGTCGGGCCGAACGCCATCGGTTGCCGTGCGCCGTACGACGATCGACACTAGAGCCCGTGGCGTTCGATGAGGACTTGGCGGAGCGGGTACGCGAGTCGTTGCCCGCTGACGTCGTTGAACGGGTGACCGAGCGCAAGATGTTCGGCGGTCTGGCGTTCATGCTCGACGGCAACATGCTCGTTGGGATCGTCGGCGACGAACTCATGGCGCGGCTCGGGCCCGATGCGGCGGACGCGGCGCTCAAGCGTCCGCACGTGCGGATCATGGATTTCACCAGTCGGCCTTCGAAGGGCATGGTCTTCGTCGGGCCCGGCGCCCTTGAAGGCGAAGAGTTGACCGGGTGGGTGGCCGGCGCGCTGGACTTCGTCGCCAACCTGCCGCCGAAGAAGAAGAAGGGCGGGGCGAGCAAGGGCCGGTCGACGGCGAGGTCGTGACCGGAACCGAGATCTGAGCCGGGTGGGATTGTCAGACCACTGGTGTACCAGGACCCTGGGTGGCGATCAGCTCAAGCTCGCCGATCTCGATGAGTGTTCGGCGGGAGACTTCCAAGTCGTCGGCGACCGGCACGACGCGACCCTGCGGGTAGTGGGCGAGCCAGTCGGCGGTGCAGGGTCAGGCCGAAGCCACGATCCTGCCGTCCGCCTCACGATCCACCCCAGGGTTCCGGTCGAGTGAATCGCGCCGCTCTTCGTCCGCCGCATCCGGTTGGGCTCCGGCTCACAGACGGCGGACTCATACGGCGGACTTATCTGGACCGATCTGGCAGCCGTGGACGGATCCCGGGCGGTTCACCGGCAGTAGCCACTTCATCAAGTCCTTCAAGACGCGCCACGACGAGACCCCGTCAACTCTCTACGCCAACGCGTCCGTGGCGCGTCCCTGATGAGCTGAACAAGCGTCAGAATCAGAATGCGAGGCTCCGCGCCGCGCTCCTCGTTGACATCGGCCGGGTCCGCGCAGATGATGTCGCAGAAGGATGACATCGTTGTCATGCGGAGAGGACCGGATGTACCCACTGAAACCATCCCGTCGTCAGTTCCTGCTCGGCACGTCCGCGGCCGCCGCCGCGGCGGCGTTCGGCATGCCGGGAAACGCCTATGCGGCCACCGGATCGGGCGGCACTTCGCTGCCGCCGGACCAGGAGATCGCCGCCGATGTCCGCACCGAGTTCCTGCACGCCTGGAACGGATACAAGCAGTTCGCCTGGGGACACGACCAGGTGATGCCGCTCTCGGGCACCTACTCCGAGTTCTTCGTCTCCGGGCATCCCATCGGGCTTTCCATCATCGAAGCCCTCGACACCCTCTACGTGATGGGCCTCGACGACGAGCTCGCGCTCGGCGTCGACTGGATCAAGAACAACCTGAACTTCGAGATCGACGGGGACTTCCACGTCTTCGAGTTCATCATCAGGGTTCTGGGCGGGCTGGAAGCCGGATATCTCGCGACCGGCGACCCCGAGCTGCTCAGGCTCTCGGTACAGGCGGGCGACCTGGTGCTGCCCGCGTTCACCAAGTCGCCGACCGGCATGCCCTACCAGTACGTCAACCTCGCGACGGGCGCCCTGTCCGGCAACACCCCGCCGATCGCCGAGATCGGCACCAACATCCTCGAATTCGGCCTGCTCTCACAGCTCACCGGGGATCCGAAGTACTACCAGGCCGCCAAGACCGCCTACAAGGCCGTGGTCGAGCGCCGCTCGTCGCTCGATCTGCTCGCGTCATACCTGAACATCGAGACCGGAGCGTGGGCGGACTCGACCGACCAGGCGCCGAACCCGCCAGTCGACTCGTTCTACGAGTACCTGTGGGGCGGCTGGGCGATGTTCCGGGACCAGGACTGCCTGGACTGGTACCGGATGTTCACCGCCGCCTTCAAGAAGTACCTGGTCGAGGACTACAACGGCTACACGTGGTTCAAGCAGGTGGACTTCACGACCGGCGAACTCGTCAGCCGCGACCAATCCGAGCTCGCCGCGTTCTACGGCGAGGTTCTCGCGCACGGCGGCGACGTCGCACTCGGCGAGTCCTACTACCGCACGTGGGCGAACGTGGCGTCGCAATACCCGGTACTGCCCGAGGAGATCGACTACACCACGCTCGCGGCGCTGTCGAAGGGCAACCAGCTGCGGCCCGAGTACCTCAACGCCGCATTCGACCTCTACGTACAGCTGCGATCCGACGTGTATAAGACCACTTCGTACGACTACTTCCAGAACATGAAGACATACAACCGCACGCCGCACGGCTACACGATCATCAACGACGTCACGACGCGCCCGATGGTCCAGGGCGACCTGTTCCCCGCCTACTCGTTCGCCGAGAACTTCAAGTACCTGTGGCTCATCTTCTCGAACACGCCGCGCTACGACTACAAGACCGGCTACCTGAGCACGGAGGGCAAAATCCTGCGCGGCCTCAGACGCGCATGAAGCCGAGACCAACGAGGGCAGTACGCCACCACCGCATGCACCGCGCTTTCGGTGACGTCACCCGCACAGTACAAAACCAACCACTGCGCTTCCATCTAAGCCCCCTGTAACCGACCGAAGCCGGCGACCCCGGCCTCGATGAAAGCCGGGGCGCTTCACTGGTTCGACCCAGCAAGGCCTACGCGACGAAGCCCCCTGCCACCAAGCGGGAGGCTTCTTCGTCGGCGCAGATCGCTCTGTTGACCTCCATGCCGGGAATCGTGCTCGGGACCGGAGCACGAATCCTGGCAGAGATCGGCGACGCGAGCGCCGGGCCCTGATCCGCCTCGCCCGACGCCGCTCCGACGTCATCGTCGCCATGCTCAAAGACGGGACGTTCCACCTGCCCAGCTCCCGCCGTCCCGTTTGACGAAGAAGATTAGGGGCACCCCCGCTGATCGTGCGCGGCCGCGTCGGCGGGCCGCTATCCGGGCCTGTCCGGGGGCGGCCGCTGGCAGTCCCCTGAGCTACTCTCCTCAGCCAGTCAGCCGGGTCGGCCGCCCAGGATCAGCCGGGAGGGCCGCTCGGCGGTGTGCCAGATGCGGTTGGTGGCGATCACGCCCTCGGTCTCGGTGCCCAGGGGTCCGCCGGTGCCCAGGTTGACATCGAACTTCGGGAACGCCGAGGAGGCGATCTCCAGCCGCAGACGGTGTCCGGCCGGCAGCCGGATACAGGTATCCCACAAGGCGATCTCCACCTCGTAGACCTCGCCGGGGGTGACCGGCCGGGCCTGGCCGAACCCTTCCCGATAGCGCAGCCGCACCATCCCGTCGCACAGCCGCTGAGCGAAGTTGCCCGGGTGCACGTCGATCAGCTTCGCCGTGATGTCCGTGTCGGCGGCGTCGGTGGCCACGTGGGCGATCACCGTGACCGGGCCGATGACCTCCAGCGGCTCGGTCAACTGGTCGGAGGTGTACACCAGCACGTCGCCGCGGGACTCGATGCCGAGATAGTCGTCCGGGCCGCCGATCTGATTGCTGCTCTCCTCGGTGACGAACGGCACCGGGCGGTCCGGGTCGTGCGTCCACTCATCCGGCGGCTGCTCGACGGTGATCTGCCCCGACAGCAGCCGCCCGTCACCGAACCGGCTGTTGGCCCGCCCGTCACTGGACAAGTGCAGCACCGTCGGGCTCGCGTCGGCCGGCGGCCAGGACTGCTCGTCCCGCCACTCGCCGGCAGCCTGCGGGCCTGCGTTCATCACGAAGATCCGCACCGGCACCGGCGGCTCGTCCGGCGCGATGCCGCGCACGTGCTCATCCAGGAACGCCAGCACCCGCGCGTCCAAGTCGATCAGCGCGTCCGGGCCGAAATCCACCTCCCCCAGCTTCCTGGTCGTGTTCACCGCGTGACCCCACGGGCCCATCAGCAGCCGCTGACCGGACCGTCCGGCAGCCACCATGGCCGCGTAGTTGGCCGGGGTCCCGATCTGCTCATCGTCGTACCAGCCGGAAACGTGCAGCACCGGGACCTCGACCTCTGCGATGCGGTGCTGGTAGCGCACCGGCTCCCACCACTCGTCCAACGTGGTGTGCGCGACCTCGGCTCGCCAGCTGGCCGAGACGAACCCGGCCGCCTCATCCATCGTGGCCACCGGCCGGTGCCGGTAGACCGCGGTCCAGTCCACATCGTCGGCGTACTGCAGCATCCGGCCGTCGACCATCCGGTGCCAGTAGATGTGCATCGGCCCGGGCAGCCCGGTCGGGGTCTCCACGAACGGGTCGCTCGGCGTCACCATGCACACCATCGCTCGCAGCGCGGCCGGCTTGTGCAGCGCGGCCAGCCACTGGATCCGGCCCGGGTAGCTGCCGCCGTAAGTTGCCACCTCACCCGAGCACCATTCCTGGCCGGCAACCCACTCGATCACGTCGGCCCCGTCCACACCGTCGTTGCGGTACGGCTCGAAGACCCCGTCCGAGTCACCCCGCCCACGCACATCCACGCTCACGTACGCGTACCCGCCGCGGGCATAGCGGGCGGCCCGCTCGGACTGGTGCTTGCCGTACCGGCCGTACGGCGTCCGCGCCACGATGGCGGGCGCCGGACCAGACGCGGGCCGGACCACGTCCGCCGCGAGCGTGACCCCGTCCCGCAACGGAACTCGAATATTGAACCGACGGACAACCTCAGGCTTCTCATTCACGCGAACTGATCCTAATCGCACCCGATCGCCCAGGACGAGAGAGCCATGGGCACACGCGAAGACACCATCGCCGAGATCGAAGCCGCCGCGGACGCGGCCGGGGTCACGGTCTGGCCGCACGCCCGTCCCGTGGACGGCGGTCCGGAGCTCGGGATCGGCGCGGACCGGTCCGTGGTCACGGCATCGGTGGTGAAGGTGCCGATGGCGGTGGAGCCGGCCAGGCAGGCCGCCGCGGGCGGAATCGACCACCGCGGAGGAGACCACCCTCCTACTGAGCCTGATCTGGCGGGACGAGGCCGCGCCGTCGGCAGCCTGCGCCGATGTCCGGCGCCGGCTGGGCCACCAGGTGTGGCCGCATCGGCTGCGGGCCGGATTCGCCCGCGATGACGTCCGCGTGTCGGGGAAGACCGGCACGCTCCCGGCGATCCGCGACGAAGTGGGCGTCGTCGAGTTCGACGGCGCCGGCCGGTATGCCGTCGCCGTCTTCACCCGGGCGGTTGATGCCCGCGGTCAGGTCCCTGCGCGGGACGCCTTCATCGGATTCGCCGGAGCGATGGCTGTGGAATGGCTGCGCGGCGAAGAATCCTGATGCGGGGCATTTCCGATCTCGAGGACGCGGTGCTTTCGGAACGTCCAGGGCTCAGAGCCGTGATCGGCGGCCCGCCGGTTCGACACGGGGCCTTCGGGCGGATAAACAGGAGGAATGAAATCCGGTGATGCGCCCGCGCCCGTCACGCGGCGGCGTGGGCAGTCGCTGGTGCGGGCGATCCACTTGGCCGCGCTCTGCGAACTCGCGGACACCAGCCTGGAGGAGCTGAGCTTCGACAAGATCGCCGCGCGGGCGGGCACGGGTAAGGCGGTTCTCTACCGGCGCTGGCGGACCCCGGCGGAGTTGGTGCTTGAAGCGCTCACGGATCCCGGCGCGGGCTTCGGCGCTCCGCTGGAACCGAACACCGGTTCGCTGCGCAACGACCTGGTCGAGGTGCTGAGGGAATATGCCCGTGCGCTGGACGAGCCGCGCGGCCGGGCGCTGCGCCCGCTGATGACGCAGCGCCCCCGCCATCCCGAACTGTACGCCGAGGTCTACCGGCTGATCGTGCAGCCGCGTCTGCAGGCCATGCTCGGCATCCTGCGAGCCGCCGCCGAACGGGGCGAGGCGGCGCCGGAGGCCGTGACCGAGCGGGTCGCGAGCGTGGGCACGGGCATGATCATCCTGAAGCACATGACCCTCGGCCCGATCCCGGACGCGGAGATCGAGGCTCTGGTCGATGAGATCCTGCTGCCCCTGGCGACCGCCCCCCGCTGACGAGGTGGCAGGCGGGCGTCAGGCGAGGCCCTTGAGACGCGGGAAGAGCCGCTGCGCGTTGCGGGTGGTCAGTGCGCGCCAGGTGTCGCCCTCCGGCTGCGCGGCACTCTCCAGTGAGGCGAGCTGCGCAGCGACGAACGGCGGCGGGGTCCAGCAGTAGTCGCTCCCGTAGAGCACGTGCTCGCTGCCGAACGCCTGGACGAGCCCGGGGATCTGGTGCGGGAACGGGGTGCCTGCCATGTCGAACCACAGCCGGGCAACCTGCTCGGTCAGGGGCGTGGTGGTGTCCTCGGGTCCTGCGAAGGCGCTTCGGAAGAACTCCAGGCGATCGGTGAGCAGTGGCAGCGCGCCGCCGCCGTGGGTGAAGATCCAAGGGATGCGGGGGTAGCTCAGGAACCGCTGGTGGATGCCGAGGTCCGCGACGGTGCGGGTGGTCTCGAAGGGGAATTCCAGCACGGCGCTGGGGAGACCGAGGGCCACGTCCTTGGCGTTCGGCGGCGAGGTGGGGTGGACGAATACGGGGGTGGCGCGTCGGTCGAGTTCGGCGAGCAACGGGGCGAAGTGCGGGTTCCCGAGGTACCTGCCGCCCAGATTGCTCTCAGTGGTCACGCCGTCGGCACCCAGTTGGTCGAGTGCGTACTCCAGTTCCGCGAGGGCGTGGTCGATGTCTGTCAGCGGCAACGAGGCGAAATGGCCGAAGCGGCCGGGGTGGGCGCGGCGGAGCTCCGCTCCGGTCTCGTTGATGTGCCGGGCGAGCAAGCGGCTGGCCTCCGGGCTGCCGAAGGAGACGCCGGGAGAGGAGATGGACAGGACGGAGGCGGCGATGCCCCACTGGTCCATCAGCTCCAGATGCTGCGCGGCGCTCCAGCCGGCCCAGCCGGGCGCGCCATCGGGCTGGGCGTGTCCGGCGGCCGTCGCCTCCTGGATGTAGCGGTCGGTCAGGAAGTGGGCGTGCACATCCACCAGGGGGACGCGTGCCGGGTCGGCGCCGCTCAAGGCTCGCTCCTCATTAAGGTACGGATTGGTTTCTTACCTTTCACGCTACACCGCGCGCGCCCGGCAAGCCGGGGGTGTAGCGTGGCTTAGAAACTCTTTTGTCTCTTATTTACCGAGGGGGCCTGCCGTGAAGATCATCGCCATGGAAGAAGCGTTCGCCGTGCCCGCCATGAATACTTCACCGAGAACTTCTGGATCACCACCAGCGGCGTGATGACGCACAGCGCCCTGCTCGGCGCCATCCTCGCGGCCGGCATCGACAACATCATGTTCGCCGTCGACTACCCCTACGAATCCACCACCCAGGCAGTCGACTTCCTCACCAGCACACCGCTAAGCCCCACAGACCTCGAAAAGCTCGCGCACGGCACCGCGGAGCGGCTGCTACGACTCGCTCAGCCCGCATAGCGGGCGGAGTCTCACGCGCCGCCCGCTACGAACCCTGCGTTCTTACACCCAGCCGGACCAGACCCAGGGGACAGTCCCTAGTAGCGGCCGCCCGAGACGTACGCGCGGACGTCGGCGATGCTCCACCAACTGCCGCTTGAGCCGGTCAGGGTCATGCGGACGTAGCGGATCGGGGCGCCGTCCAGGGGGACGGTGGTGAACTGGCCTGTTCCGGTGCCTGCGGCCACGGTGGTCGTCCAGTTCGTGCCGTCCGTGCTCACCTCGACGGCGTAACCGCGCGGGTAGTCGCCGGTGGAGGCTCCCGTGTCGAAGACGACTTGGCGGGCGGGGATCCGCTTGCCGAAGTCGACCTGGAGGTACTGGCCGGAGGCCTGCCCGGCGTCCGTCGAGTAGCGGGTACTGGCATCGGCGTCTACCGCGTTGGCCACGGCGTCGGAGCCGGTGGTCGCGGGGCTCGCGGTGGCGGTCCAGCCGGTCGGGGTGACCTGCTGGAGCGGGTGCGGGCCCGCGAGGTGGCCGTGCCAGACGAACGTGGCGATGGAGTCGCCGGGCAGCGTGTAGGTGAAGCGCTGGTCACCTTCCTGCACGGCGAAGGCCTGCGCGCTGTCGTTCTCGTTGTGCGCCACCAGCACGGTCGAGTCGTCGGGGTTGATGAACGCGACGTCCTCCACCTCGCCGTTCCAGTCGGTCGTACCGAACGAGGTGCTGCCGATCCGCACCGCGCCGGGTTGGACGAAGCGGGAGAGCTGGCCGAGCGCGTAGTACTCGGCGTCGTTGGTGACGGTGTCGCCGGGGCCCACGGTCACGATGCCGGTGCAGGTGCCGCAGCCGCCGACGTGCGGGCCGCCCTGCGGGTTGAGCGCGAGATCCCAGTTGACGACCGTGCTCGACCAGTTGCGCGTCGAGCCGATCTCCAGGTTGCGCGCGTCCCACTTGAGGGTGTCGGAGAAGGTGTTCGCGGGGTCGGCGGACTGGCTGCCGGAGCATTCGGTCTCGTAGATCGCCTTGTCCGGGTACTCGTTGTGCAGAGTGGTCATGTCGCTCGGGTCGCCGTAGTAGCAGTGCTCGGCGATGCCGGTGATCCATTGGGCCGCGGGTGAGTTCAGCAGTTGCTGCGGGTAGTCGTTGATGTCCATCAGCTCGTCCGACGGCGTGCCGGCGACGTTGTTGGGATGCTCGGCCCAGTTGTGGTCGTAGCCGAAGATCGCGGTGCTGAGGTGCGCTGCTTTGAGCATGGGGCCGAGGTCCTCGATCACCGCGGCCTCTTGCCAGGAGGGCATGTCGGTGCCCGGATAGGTGTCCGCGGTCCGGTTCTGCGGCTCGTTCTGGATGGTGATCGCGTCCACCCGCACGCCGTCGGCCCGGTAAGCCTCGATGAACTTCAGCAGATAGAGCGCGTACGACTGGTACATCTGCGGCGTCGCGATCAGTCGGCCGTCGATCAGGGAACCAGAGGTCTTCATCCACGCGGGCGGGCTCCACGGCGTGGCCATGATCTGCAGCTTCGGGTTGAATTGCTCGGCCTCGCGCAGCAGCGGCAGGATCTGGGCCTGGTCGTGCGCGACGCTGAAGTCCTTCATCGCGTAGTCGGTCTGTCCGGCGGGCAGGTCGTCGTACGTGTAGGGGGCGGTTGCGACCATGTCGGAGCCGCCGATCGGCTGGCGCAGGAAGTTCAGGCCGTCGCCGGTGGACGGCGAGAAGAGCGAGGCCATGGTCTGGGCCCGCTGCGCGGCCGGGAGCGGGTAGAGCACTGATGCGGAGGCGTCGGTGATCGAGGCGCCGAAGCCCTGCATCGTCTGGAAGGTCTGCGTCGGGTCGACCACGACGGTCGGCGCGCTGCTCGCCGCGGTGGAGAACTCGACCTTGCCCAGGTCGCTGAGCTTGTCCGCTCCGTTTGCCGTGCTGATCCAGACCTGGGCCGCGGTGCTCCGACCATGCGACCCGGCCTCATTCCCGGCGGTGGCCGCCGAGGCGGTCGTTCCGGCCGTGGCCGCGCCGAGGGCGGCGATGAGACCGACGGTCCCGAACATGACCCGGTGTTCTCTCAGTGGTCTCATGCGCATGGTGAAGAGTCCTTAGAAGGTCGGCTGGAGTTGGAAGGATTGCGCGGGGTCGGCGCCGGAGCAGGTCCATCGCAGCAGCGGTCCGCCCGCGGAGGTGGAGACGTTGCGCTCCGCGGGGCGAGCAACCGGCTCTGATCGGTGGTGGTCTCCCGGACGGAGACTGCGGGTCCGGCGGCCCGGGCCGTGGGCGCGAGCCCGACGCCGATGGTCATCGCGGCGATCCTTCTTGCGCTCCGGGACAACTCTGTCCCTCCCTCGTCGAGGTAGGACTGGACCGTGGACGGCCCGAACCTGCTCGTGAAACGGAATGAAACATTTTCTGGAACGAATTCAGGCATAGCTAAGCCTCGGCCTCGCGGCTTGTCAAGGCTTCACGTCGCTCCGGAGCGTGAGCACCCAGAACGATATGCTGTCGAGCATGAAACGGAATGGTGTAACACGTGGCTAGGCTGCCGGGTGGCAGGGTCACGGTCCGGGCGATCGCCGCGGAGGCGGGGGTGTCGATCGCGACGGTCTCGCGGGTGATGAACGGCCGCGTCCCGGTCGCCCCCGAGACGCGGGAGCTGGTGCGCCGGGCGGTCGAACGGCTCGGGGCCCCCACGCCGGCCCGCCGCGGATCCGCCGAGGGCGCCGTCTACGTGCACTGCCCGTACGTGCTCACCGACTATTTCGGGCTCATCGTGTCCTCGGTCGCTGAGACCCTCGACCTGCATGGCAGGCGCCTGCTGCTCGGAGCGGGCCAGGCCTCGCGACCGTCGATCCCGCTCGCGTCGCTGCCCGACGATCGAGCCGTCGCCGGAGCGGTACTCATCCTGCCGCCGGAGCCGAGCGCGGAACTCGAGGGCCTGCGAGCACGCGGGCTGCACTTCGTGGTGATCGACCCGATGGCCCCGCTGCACCCGGACATCGCCGCCGTCTCGGCCGCGCACACCGCCGGTGCCCGAAGCGTCACCGCGCACCTCGCCGGCCTCGGCCACCGCCGCATCGGCGTGATCAACGGTCCCAGCGAGTGGCTGGCCAGCCACTCGCGCATGGTCGGCCACACCTCCGCGCTCGCCGAGACCGGCACCCTGCCCGCGCCCGAGTTCGTCCGCAGCATCGAACCCACCCCGGAGCACGGCTACACGGCCGCCTGCGAGCTGCTCGATCTGCCGAGCCGCCCCACCGCCATCGTCGCCTTCAACGACAAGGCCGCCGCCGGCGCCCTGCGCGCCGCCTACGAGCGCGGCCTGCGCGTGCCCGAAGACCTCTCGATCACCGGCTTCGACGACCTCGACCTGGGCCGCAGCACGCAGCCGACGCTCACGACGGTGCGTCAGCCTCTTGAGGAGATGGGCCGCATGGCGGTCAGCCTGCTGATGCGGCTCGTGGACCGGCACACCATCGACACGCTCCACGTAGAGCTCGCCACCCAGCTGATCGTCCGCGGCTCCACCGGACCGGCGCCTCGTAGCGGCTAGTCGCTTCTCGACCTAGCTAGCTGCCCTCCCAGTCGTCGAACCGAGCGACTCCGGCACTCCAGCCGAGCGTGCCGAGGCAGGCCGTGATCTCGTATCCGATTCTCGGATCGGCGCCGATAATCAGCGCAACGGTTTGGCCGCTCGTGCACGTACGTAGTCTTATTCGCGGCTCCAAGAGCGGTGAATATCCCCGCGCTACTCGTGATTGAGCTGCAGGGTGGTTGCTGCGGCCGCGGCTGTCACCATCGAACCGGCGCCACCATCGCCGTACTTGGTACGGTAGGCGGCGTCGACGTCGGTGGTGACTCGAGTCGACGCGTCGCCGATATCGTCGATGGTGACGTCGGCTTCCAGACCCGGCACACGAATACGTGCCCGGCGTGAACGCAGAGCATGACCGAACCAGCCGGTGTCCCGTCGGTACCAGGTCCGCACGTACACCTGCCCACCGGCACACACGACCCAGATCGGCACCCATCGCCGCAGGCTGCCGTCGGAGCGCCTGACAGCGATCTGCAACTCCCCGGCCGCATTCACGAGACGCAGCTCGTCCGGAGACCATGAGGCAGTCATGGTCGTGACCCTACCTGGCGGTCGCCTTTCGGCGACCCCCATCGAGCCGAAGCCGACGATCCGACGCAGTTCGTCCACAGCGGACCATTGGAACTCGTCGCCGGACACGGTTGCCCGAGCCAGCCTCTCGATCGCGGCCCGAGCACGCGTGGCAGACGAGTGGGACATAGCAGGATCCTATGATTCGAGGCGAGGCGTGCTACTCGCGAAAGACGGAACCCGGGGAACTGGAACGCGGGATTGCGCAGCGTCAAGTGTCAGAGGGTTGGTCTATATGTCTATTTAAGACGAGTCAGTCCACGAGCAGCACGAGTTTGCCGCGCACGGTTCCGGCTTCGCCGACGCGGTGCGCTTGGGCCACGTCGGCCAGGGGGAAGGTCCGGCCGACCTTGATGGAGAACCGGCCGGCTTCGGCCAATCGAGCGACCTGAGCCAGCGCATAGGTGGCACGGCCGGTATCGCCGCGACTGAAGCGGACGCCCGTCTGCTGCGCGCCGAGGAAGTCGGCGACCGTGATCACGTGCTCGGGCGCGCCGGCCAGTTTCACGAGTTCGGGAAGCACGCCGCTGCCAGCCACGTCCAGCGCGAAATCGACGCCTGACGGCACGATGGCCCGGACTCGTTCGGTCATCGCGTCGCCGTATACCACCGGCTCGGCGCCCAGGAAGCGGAGGTTGTCGTGCGTACCTGGACTCCCCGTGCCGATGACGCGTGCACCGCGCTGCACGGCGAGTTGGACAGCGGCACTCCCGACGCTGCCGGAGGCCCCGTTGATGAGCACGGTGCTGCCCGCTGTCACGCCGAGCTGGTCGAGTGCACGTGCCGCGGTCTCGGCCGCCGCGGGGATCGCCGCAGACCTCGCATAGTCGAGCGTGTCCGGGATCGGGGCCCAGTAGGACAGTACGGCCAGCTCCGCCTGGGCGGCTCCGTACGGCGAGGCTCCGAACACCCGGTCGCCGACTGCTACACCGGAGACATCGTCGCCGATCTCGTCGACGACGCCCGCGGCCTCGTAGCCCAAGGTCTGCGGCAGTTCCTGGTCCATCAAGCCCTGACGCTTTTTCCAGTCGCTCGAGTTGACCCCAGCGGCTCGTACCTTGATGCGCAGCTCTCCGGCGCCGGGATGGGGATCGGGGAGATCGACGATTTCAAGGACCTCCGGGCCGCCAAACCGACTGAACTGTGCAGCCTTCACGACGCACTCCTTCTACGCAAGAAGTGGCGGATCATCCGATACCGCGTGTGCGCGCGCGTCCTGGCCGGCCAGCTGTTCGACCCCAGAGCACGTTTTTACTCCGATACATCCGACCCTACGTCATGACGGGCCGCGCAGGGTGGTACTGGTTTCACCATCTTTATTCGTTTTGGCACATAAAGCCACGGATACGATCTGTCGGAGGATAGAGCCGATCAAGGAGCTGTCGTGTTCAAGTACTTCCCGAAGAACTACATGTGGTCCTCGGCCGTGCTGTTGTCCATCACGGCCGGCGGGCAGTTGGGCCAGATCGATCGCCAACTCGCGCCCTTGCGCGAGGCGGAGGCGGATCCCGATGCGTGGACGACGGCGTGGGACAAGGCGGGTTCGCTGCAGGCCGCGTACGCGGAGCGGGACCTGGGCCGCGGCTACCGGCGCAGCGCATCCGAGCGTTATCTGCGGGCCGTGAATTACTACCTGACCGGGGAGCGGCAGACGGCGCCCGGCCCGGCGAAGGCCGCGAGCTACCAGCAAGCGCTCGACGCGTTCGGTAGGGCCGTCGAGACCATGCCGCGGCCGCTGGAGCGCGTGGAGATCGACTCTCCGGACGGGATCTTGCCCGGATGGCTCATCCCGGCCCGCGGCATGCAGGGACGCGCCCCGGTCGTGATCTTCTACAACGGCTTCGATGTCACCAAGGAGTTGCTGTACTGCATCATCCGCGAGGAGTTCGCCGATCGGGGCATCGCCTGCCTGGTGGTCGACGCGCCGGGTACCGGGGAGCCGCTGCGGCTGCGCGGAGTGGCATCGCGCCCGGACTACGAGGTGCCCACGAAGGCGGTCGTGGACTTCCTGGAGACCCGCTCCGACATCGATCCGGCGCGGATCGGCCTGCTCGGGATCAGCCTGGGCGGCTACTACGCGCCGCGCGGCGCATCGTTCGAACCGCGGATCAAGGCGTGCGCCGCCTGGGGCGGAGTGTGGGACTACGGCGAGCTGTGGCGGCACCGCTGGGAGACCCGGTCGAAGACGACCCCAGTGCCGTTCTGGCAGCTGCCGTGGGTGATGGGCACCGAGACGATGGAGGAGGCCATCGACAAGGTCAAGGCGTTCACCCTCGCCGAGGCGCTGCCCCACCTGACCCAGCCGTTCCTGATCGTGCACGGCGCCGATGACTCGATGATCCCGCTCACGCATGCCGAGCGGGCGATCGAGGCCGCCGGCTCCAGCGACAAGCGGCTCGTGGTGTTCGACGGCGTGGACGGCGGCGCCGAGCACTGCAGCATGGACGATTCCGATCCCGCACGGCAACTGGTCGCCGACTGGTTCGCCGACCGGCTCTGATCGCCCCGACCTCGAAACCCGCCGCCAGGGCCCGGCGTCACCCGGGCCCGTGGGGATGCGGACCGTCGATCAGTGGCCTCCCATTGAGCGTCGCGCTGAGCTGGTCCAACGCCTTCGCCGACGCGCTGCCGGGGACGGCCGTGTAGACCACGACCCGCAGGTCGTTGCGATGAGCGGTGAGGATGTCGCAGTCGACCTCGAGCACGCCGAGTTCGGGGTGGTCGACGGTCTTGTGCTCCTGGTCGTACACGCCCACGCGACGGGCGCTCCACAGGCCGCGGAACCGCGGGCTGATCTCGCGCAGGTCCGTGATCAGCTCGACAAGGCCCGGATCGCCCGGGTACCTGCCCGAGCTCGATCTCAGATCCGCCACGATGGCTTCCTCGACCTGCTGCTGCTCTGCTGCCGTGCGCACCACGCGCGTCGGCAGCCCGGCGAAGGCGCGCCAGGCCATATTGCGCTCGCGCACGGGCCGCGTGAGCGGGTCGGATATCGCCGCTGCCCACATCGCGTTCCACGCGACCGGATTCCAGCGCACGTCGTAGA
This sequence comes from Actinospica sp., assembly GCF_035552695.1. Classification (NCBI taxonomy): domain Bacteria; kingdom Bacillati; phylum Actinomycetota; class Actinomycetes; order Catenulisporales; family Actinospicaceae; genus Actinospica; species Actinospica sp. Next base: position 5,436 of record NZ_DASZKT010000063.1, on the reverse strand, counting down.
CAGCCGCAGGGCTCGCCGACAGCTGCTCCACCAGCCGACGCACGCTGTGCGGGAGCGCGGCGCTGATCTGTCGATCGTCGGGCGCCGGCTGTGCGGCGAGCCGGAACAGGTGAGCACGTTCGGCTTCGGTCAAGCGAAGCGCTCGGGCCAGCGCCGCGAGCACTTGCACCGATGGGGCGTTCGCCCTGCCCTGTTCGAGCTGTACGAGGTAGTCCGGCGACATCCCGGCGAGCCGGGCGAGTTCCTTGCGGTTGAGCCCGCGCGCACGCCGGTGCGGCGCGGTCGGCAGCCCGACTTCCTCGGGCTGCAGCCGGTCACGCCAACTGCGCAGCGTCTCGCCGAACTCGTTGGTCGAAGCGCCCACGGTTCTCCATCTCCCATCGCCGGCCGACGCCGGCAATTCAACGCTACCCGCATGTCTAGAGAAATGGCCCGATCGGTCTAGTCGCGAACCAGCGAGAAATCAGGGAAAAGCACAGGTGAATCAGATGCACGTGCGCCAGCACGCCCTGCCATGCTTGAGAAAAAAGACAGGTCGGTCTAGGTTGAAGTCAATGCGGTCGGCCCAGCTGTACCGGCTGGGCGGCCACGGCCATGGACGCGCGCGACTGGAGGAGCACCATCATGAGCGAGCGCGTAGTGATCGTCACCGGGGCGTTGGCCGGCATCGGCCGGGCGACCGCCAAGGCCTTCGCCCTCGATCACGACTCGGTCGTCGTCTCGGGACGGCGCGACGAGGAGGGCAAGGCTCTGGTCGAGGAGCTCCGGGCGCTCGGGGCGAAGGCCGAGTTCATCCGGGCCGACGTCGGCATCGAGGACGATGTGCGAGCCCTGATCGACGGTACGGTCCGCACCTTCGGCAGGCTTGATGTCGCGGTCAACAACGCCGGGTTCACCGGCAACCCGGGACTCGTGACCGAGCAGACGGACGAGGAGTACGACAGGGTCTTCGACACGAATGTACGTGGCTTGTTCTTCTCGCTGAAGCACGAACTGCGCGTGATGACGGAGCAGGGCTTCGGCTCGGTCATCAATCTCTCGTCGACCTTTGGCGAGCGGGGCGGACCGCGCGCCGCGCTTTATGCCGCGAGCAAGCACGCGGTGAACGGCCTCACCCGCTCCGCCGCGCTCGAGGTGGCCGACAAGGGTATCCGCGTCAACGCCGTGGCTCCCGGCCCGGTGGCCACCGGCGGGCTGAACCGCTTCGCCGGTGGCGAGGCGCGGGCGGCCACGTTGTCCGCGACTGTGCCGGCCGGACGGCTCGGCCAGGTGGAGGAGATCGCGGACGTCATCACGTTCCTCGCGTCCGACCGTGCCCGGTTCATGACGGGGCAGATCGTCGGTGTGAACGGCGGGCGGACAGCGGCCTGAGCATCATCCTCGGCGCGCGCTCCGCGCCGCTCACCGGGTCTCCGGCTCCTGATATACGGCGTGCCAGTGGGTGGCTGCGATCGCCTGGTCGATCTGCTGGTCGCTCATCCGCGGCGCCATGCCGTCCGCGACCGCGGCTCGAGCGGCCGCCGCGGCGACGGCGGTGGCGGTGTCCGCCAGGTGCGTGCGCGCCGGGAGCAAGGCGGGTACGTCCACGGCGGCCTCGACGCTCTCGGCGACGGCCTGGGCCGCGGCGGTCATCATGGCGTCGGTGACGCGCGTGGCGCGTACGGCGGTGACCCCGAGGCCGATGCCGGGGAAGATGTAGACGTTGTTGCACTGGGCGACGGGCACTTCGTGGCCGCCGTACTGTGCCGTCGGGAAGGGCGAGCCGGTCGCGATCAGGGCTCGTCCATCCGTCCAGTCAAGGAGATTCTGCGGTGCGGCCTCGCTGCGACTGGTCGGATTCGACAGCGGCATGATGATCGGCCGCGGGCACTTCTCGGCCATCGCGCGCACGATCTGTTCGGTGAACGCGCCGGCCGCGGTCGAGAGGCCGAGCAGGGCGGTGGGGCTCACCGCGTCGACGACGGCCGCGAGATCGGCGGGCGCGGGCACCTCGCCGGACGCGTGGGCCAGTCGCCGCTGGGCCGGGTCGAGGTCGGTGCGGTCGGTGGTCAGCAGGCCGCGGATGTCGACGACGTAGATGTTCTCACGTGCCGCCTGCTCGCTCAGGCCGTCGGCGACCATCGCGCGCACGATCTGCTCGCATACACCGATGCCCGCGGAACCCGCGCCGAGCATCACGACACGCTGCTCCCGCAGGGGAATCCCGCCGATGCGGCAGCCGGCCGTCAATGCGGCCATCGCCACGGCCGCCGTGCCCTGGATGTCGTCGTTGAACGTCAGCAGCCGGTCTCGGTAGCGCTCGAGGATCGGCAGAGCATGCGGCGTGGCGAAGTCCTCCCACTGCAGCAGCACGTCGGGCAGTTCGGCCCGCACCGCGGCGACGAACTGATCGATGAACGCGTCGTATTCGTCCCCTGTGACGCGTGGGTGGCGCCAGCCGAGGTAGACGGGGTCGGCCAGCAGTTGCGGGTTGTCGGTGCCGACGTCGAGGACGATCGGCAGGGTCCTCGCCGGGTCGATACCCCCGAGCGCGGTGTAGAGGGAGAGCTTGCCGATCGGGATACCCATCCCGCCGATACCCTGGTCGCCGATGCCGAGGATCCGCTGCCCGTCCGTCACGACGATCACGTCGACCTCCTTGCGCGGACGGTTGCGCAGGATCTCCACCAGGCGCTCGCGGTCCGGGTAGGCCACGAACAGACCTCGGGGCCTGCGATAGATCTTGCTGAAGTGCTGGCAGGCCTCGGCCACGGTCGGGGTGTAGACGATCGGCAGCATTTCCTCGACGTGATCGCGCAGCAGCCGGTAGAACAGCGTCTCGTTGTTGTCCTGAAGCGCCCGAAGGTTGATATGCCGCGCCAGATCGGTCGGCTGGTCGCCGTACGCGGAGTACGCCCGCAGCACCTGCTGGTCGAGGGTCTCGACGGCGTAGGGCAGCAGGCCGTGCAGCCCAAGCCGGGTCCGTTCACCCTGGTCGTAGGCGGTGGAGCGGTTGAGGACCGGATCCTCCAGCAGACGCAGGCGCGCAGTCTCGGACTGACTCATGTCCCAACTCCTGTTCATGCCGCCGGTGAGCGGCGCGTGACGGACTTCGCTCAAATCCAGGCTCGCCATCTTCTCTGTCTTCTCCACCATTCAGCCACATCGGTAAGGCGGCGGCGATGCCGCATCGTACGATCGGATTCGTGACAGATTCGTCCAACGAACTCGGGGCGACGCTGCGTCGCTGGCGGGATAGGTTGAGCCCGGATCAAGTCGGCCTTCCGGTCGAACGGCACCGACGCGCCCGCGGGCTGCGCCGCGTGGAGTTGGCGAGCCTCGCGGGAATGTCGGCGGACTACCTCGTCCAGCTCGAGCAGGGCCGTGCGGGTGCGCCCTCGTCCCAGGTTCTCGGCGCGCTCGCCGCCGCGCTGCGTCTGACCGAGGCGGAACGGTCGTACCTGTTCCACCTGGCCGGCCGGCTCGAGCCCGGCGGGATGCGCGTCTCCCCCACGGTGCCTGACGGTGTACGCCGGATGGTGCAGCAGCTCTCGGCGAGCCCCGCGATCGTCTGCGACGCACGGTGGAACCCGGTCGCCTGGAACGCGATGTGGGCCTCCGCGATCGGAGATCCCCTGCGACGTCCGGAGCGAGAGCGCAACATGGTCTGGCGCCATTTCACCGGCCTGCCCTCGCGCGTGATGCGCACGCGCGCCGAAACGGGTGAATTCGAAGAGGCCGTCGTCGCGGACCTCCGGTCGAGCTCCGGCCGGTATCCGCATGACGAACATCTGGCGCACCTCGTCGGGGACCTGCGCGAGTCCAGCGCCCGGTTCCGCGGCCTGTGGGAGACACGCCACGTCGGCATCTACAACCAGGAACGCAAGACCGTCGAGCACCCCTATGCGGGCCGACTACAGCTGGACTGCGACATCCTGACCACCTATCGCAGCGACCTGCGGGTGGTTGTCTGCACCGCAGCCGCTGGATCCCCATCGGCGAAGGCGCTCGACGAACTGTGTGCGAGCCGCGCCGAACGCTAGCGCTACATCCTCGCGGCGTCCTGCCCGGCGGCGTCCGCTGCGAACGCGGCGTCGACGACGATCTCAGCCATGGCCGAAGCGGACTTCGCGGCACCCGAGTCGTGGTCCAGCCATGCGGAGATTCCGGCCCCGTCATAGATCATGACCAATTGCTGGGCCAGGGCTTCCGGTGCGGCGACACCCGCGGCGTAGGCGAGGTCGAGGAACAGCGAGCGCATCCAGAGCCGGTACTCCTCGGTCGCCTTCTCGACGGCTTCGCTCGTGTCGGACTCGGCGCTCGCGCACATGAACGCGCAACCCCGGAATCCGGGCTCGGCGAACACCAGTCCCTGCACCTCGAACACCCCGCTCAACCGCTCGCGCGGGGTGCGGAAGCGCGCCTCGAGCTCCCGGGCCATGCGCTCGCGGGTCCGCGTGTGACGGCCGCGGAGATAAGCGCGCACCAGCTCCTCTTTGCTGCCGAAGGTGTTGTACAGCGAGGCCTTGGCCACGCCCGCCTTCTTGATCACCTGCTCGATGCCCACGGTGTTCACGCCCTCGGCGTAGAACAGCTCGTCGGCGGCGGCTAGCAGTCGTTCGCGGGCCGACGTCCGCGTCTTCATTTCCTCGGCCATGCGCCAATAATACCAGACCGCTCGGTCTAGGGCTCTTTTCCCTAGACCGAGCGGTCTGATGCGGGCCGGGCCAAGCGCTCAGGCGCTGCGGGAACCGCACTCCAGGCACCCGGCCAGCATGCCTTTCACCTGCATTCATGTGGACCAAGCCCTAGTCGGAGTGACTCGGGTCCTGATACGGACGAGACCAGGCGTGGCACAGCCTCCGGGTTGACATGGCCAGACCGGTCTGTCTAAGTTGTCTTCAGAAGGGGCGCGGCACGAACCAGCGCGGGAGAGGCAGAACAATGACGATCCTGGATGAAACGAAACTGCGCGGCGCGCTGGTCACCGGTGCCACCTCGGGTATCGGCAAGGCGGCCGCCCTGAAGCTCGCAGCGGAGGGCTTCCGCGTGCTGGTTCACGGACGCGACGACGATCGCGGAGCATCATCATCGCGACGATCAACTCGTACATCCTCCAGCAGTTCCTGCCGGACGCCCAGCTGATCATCTACCCCGACGCCAACCACGGCGCCCACTTCCAGTACCCCGACCTCTTCCTCAAGCACACCCGACTGTTCCTCGACGCGCAGTAACCCAGGAGTCAACATCATGAATCAGCCCGTCGTCCTGATCACGGGAGCACTCACCGGCATCGGCCGCGCCAGCGCGGTGGCCTTCGCCAACAAGGGAGCGACGGTCGTCGTCTCCGGCCGACGCGACGATGTCGGCAAGGCGCTCGCCGAAGAACTGCGCGCCACCGGAGCGCAGGCCGAATTCATCAACGCCGACGTCCGCAAGGAGGACGACGTACGCAAC
>NZ_DASZKT010000062.1:0-23215 GCF_035552695.1 Actinospica sp. | reverse complement strand
GCACGACGCTCGCTCAGATCAGATCGGCAACCCCGCGGCCAATATCAGTGCTCGTAGTAGCGCGCCTCGATCACGTTTCCGTCGAGGTCCTGGAAGTAGAAGTTCTCCGGCGCCCAACCGCGCGCGCCGTACGTGGGCCGGACCCGAGCGGAGGTGTCACGGCCGTCCGCGCGCAGCCGCTCGTCGAGGGCGTCGTACTCTTCGCGCGTCATCGCGATGCACACGTGGTTGACCTTGTGCCCGACGCTGCCCGGCGTGCGAGTGGCCTGTTCGAGCTCCGGCGCGGCGCTGAGCGGGGACAGGTCCATGATCGCGTCCTCGGCGATGCGCACGGACGGGAATGGCGAGTCTCCGCGCTTGTACTCCTCGAGGCGCACCGGCTCGAGCCCGACGACGTCTTGGAACCACTCGGCTGACTTCACTGGGTCGGCGACGTGCAGGACGACGTGGTCAAGCCGCATCTCGGAGCACCCTTCAGGCATGGTCGGTGATCTCAGCCGGACGTCTGCGACAGTACCGCCGATTTCCCTGGCTCGGGAGCCTCCGAGACGACGGCGCGTTGAGTCGCGGGCGCACTGTGCGTGTCACGCACGCTCCAGCAGGTAGATCGCGGCCGGGCCGGAGTCGCCGGGGTCGTCTGACTCGACGGTGCGGACGTCCACAAGACGGAAGCCGTTCTTCTCCAGCACTCGGCGCGACGCCGGGTTGGCTGCCTGCGGCACCGAGGCGATCCCGCTCACCTGCGGATACAGGCCGAATACGAGCCCGGTGAACGCGCCGATCATGGCCGTGCCGAGGCCGTGGCCGCACAGCTCCGGCGCTCCGATCAGATAATCGATCCCGGCGACGTTCGGCAGACCGATCGTCTGGTCCCATTCGGGATTGTCGGCGTGCAGGTATGTCTCGCAGAACCCGACGGGTGTGCCGTCGTCTATGAGGATCAGGAACAGGCGCGACTGGTCGGTGCCGTCGATCGCCGGGCCGTAGTGCGCGTCGAGCGCTGCGAGGCTGGTGTCCTCGCGCGGCCACCAGTGGGCGACGTGCGGGGTGTCCAGCCACGTGGCCAGCAGCGGCAGATCCGCGCGCGTGAACGGACGGAAGGACACGTCGGCCACGGTTCAGATCACATCCCAGGGGACTGAGTCGTACGCCGCGTGAAGCGCCTTGACGAACTCCGTCGCGATCGGCAGCTCGACGTCGTCGATTCTGCTCACGGCCGCGATGCCGCGCGAATTGGTGACGCATGCGCCGGCGAAGCGGCCGAGCTCGTCGAGCGTGACGCGTGCCGTGCGCGACGGCATGCCGTACTCGGCCAGCCTCGGCGCCACCAGTTGCATCGTGATGCCCGGCAGCACCGGCGCGTCCGGCCAGACGACGCTCGGGTTCACGGCGGCTGGGTTCGCAGCGCCCGGGTTCGCAACGTCCGGATTCGAATCGTCCGGGCTCGTCGCAGCATCGAAGAATGCGATGTTCGCGATTCCGGACTCTGCGATCGTGCCGTCCGGGGCGACGAGTAGCGCGTCGTCGTAGCCCGCGTCGATGGCGCGGTCGATGACGTAGCCCTGACCGAAATCGCCCGGCCGCTTGATGTGCGCGACCGCACGCTGGTATGCCGCCGACTTGAGCCGCTGTGTCGCGTCGGCGGGCATGGTGAACGGCGCGCGGACCGTCACGAAGACGCGGACCCCAGGACCGTCATCCGGACCGCTGCTTATGCCGACCTCGCCCGCGCCCCGCACGATCACCCGTACGGACGCATCGGCACTCCCAGCGCCCGCCAGCGCGTGCCGGATCATCCCCCTGACCCGATCCCCGTCCAGCGCCTCGCCGAATACCGCCCGGTTCGCCTCGTCGAGCCTGGCCAGGTGCAGGTCCAGCCCACGTGTCCGGCCGTCGCGGACCTGCATGGCCGTGAAGTGGCCATACGGGTTCAGCGCCGCGTCCTGCAGCTCCCCGCGGGTCGGCTCGTGGCCGTCCACCTCGATCATCAGCACGAACCCCACGTTACCCGGAAGGAACGGATCTGCCCCCCGATAAACCGACCAACCCTAGGCCGTGTCTTCAAAGCGGGGATGCTGGGTGGCGTTGCTGGTCACGGTCTGGTCGCGGTGGCGTGTCGCAGGGTGCGTATGAGTGAGGTCTCCGGTAGTTGAGTCGTCGACCAAGATGACTTTCAGTACCGGAGACCTCGGATGCAGACGATACCGGCTGGTGCCCGCTTTGATCTGACCGACGCCCAGTGGGCGGTACTCGAGCCGCTGTTGCCGGCCGGGGCGAGGCAGGGTCGCCCGCCGATCCACCCACGACGGCGGTTGATCGACGGGGTGCGCTGGCGGGTGCGGGTCGGAGCACCCTGGCGCGATGTGCCCGAACGCTATGGTCCCTGGCAGAGCGTTTACACCTTCTTCCGTCGCTGGCAGTTGACCGGGGTGTGGGCGATGCTGGTCACCGCGCTCCAGGCGCGGGCCGATGCCCGCGGGCTGATCACGTGGGACGTCTCGGTCGACTCCACGGTCGTGCGCGCGCATCAGCACGCCGCCGGCGCCCGAAGGGATCGCGCCGTGAGCGATGAGCCCGCCGATCATGCGCTCGGGCGCTCCCGCGGTGGGTGGAGCACGAAGCTGCATCTGGCCTGCGAGCAGGGCCGCAGAATGATGGCGCTGGTACTGACCGGCGGGCAGCGCGGCGATAGCCCGCAGTTCATCACGGTCCTTGCGCGGATCCGCGTGCCTCGCCCGGGTCGCGGTCGCCCGCGTACTCGCCCGGATCGCGTGCTGGCGGACAGGGCGTATGCGTCCCGAGCCAACCGTGCCCACCTGCGCCGACGCGGCATAGACGGCACGATACCGATCAAGGCCGACCAGGCGGCCAACCGGCGCAGGCGAGGCAGGCACGGTGGACGCGAGTACGCCTTCGATCGCGAGCGCTACAAGCAGCGCCACGCGGTCGAGTGCGGGATCAGCAAGCTCAAGCGGCACCGCGCCGTGGCCACTCGCTATGACAAGCTCGCCGTCCGCTACGAGGCCACCACGCAGATCGCCGCCATCAATGACTGGCTATGACACAGCTTTGAAGACACGGCCTAGAGGCTTCCGTAGATCTCCAGGTGTCCCTGGTCCCCGACGATCACCAGGCCGTCCGCGGTGGTCGGCACGGTGAAGTGGTCGAACTCGCCCGGATCGAGGCCGTCCCGTCCCGGATCGGCGGCGCTGGTCCACAGCTGCTTGGCGACGTCGTCCGCCGCGAACGCCCGCAGCGTGGCGCCATGCGTCTGGTCCACCGTCCACACCACGCCACTACCCGGTCGGCCGTCGTTCCCGGTGACGACGGGGATCGAGCCCGGGTACGCGTAGGCGAGCGGGGCCTGGGCGACGGGCGTGGCCGCGATCGTGCCGCCGGGCCGCAGCCGGTACTGGGTGAGCCGCGAGGTCGAGCCGCTGCCGTAGACGTACGAGGTCGCATCCTGCGACCAGTAAGCCCACGTTCCCCACATGCCGCCCTGGACGCTGTCGAAGCTCAGCTCCTGCTTGATCGTGTCAACATTCGTACGCGCCTCCATGGTGCGGCCGCACGGATTGGAGACCGAGTGGTACCGGCCGAGCGAGGCTTCGGAGAGCACGTATACGGCGCCGGTCTTCGAAGAGAGTACGAGCTCGTGTTCACCCGGGATGACCAGCGGCGAGCCGGAGCCGAGGTCCTGGTCGTGTTCGGCGCGGCAGAGCTGGTCGAAGGGAGTGAAGTAGTCGAGGACGTGCAGGGTTCCGTTCTCCGGTACGACTTCGAGCACTGAGTCGCCCGCGTCCCGGCCGCCGCGGTCCAGGTCGAAGGGCCCGTTCCCGGTGACGAGGTAGAGGTGGCCGTGGGCGTCGACGGTGATACCGCTCTCCGACTCCCACAGCCCGCCGCCCCACGCGTTAGGCGATGAGTTGAACACGACCTGCCGGGCCAACGTGGCGGCGGAGTAGCCGAGCACCCAGCCGTGGTACGGCGCCCAACCGCACCACGAGGCGAACCCGGCGTACACCACGCCGTTCACCTCGGTCAGCCCCATCCGCTGCTGCTCCTCGGTGGCCTTGAACGCGACGCTGCCGTTCACGGCGTCGAGCCCTGATCCGCTCACCGAGGCGGTCACCACCGCGGACGGATGAATATCAGCACCCGTAGTCAGGGCGAGTGCGTGCAGCCGGTAAGTCAGTGCGCCGTGCTCGACGTCGAGCGCCATGGCGTAAATGGTCTGCGTCGCCCAGTCGATGACCGGCGTGCTGGTGATACCGACTTCGGGGGCGATGGAGTTGCAGGTTCGGTTCTTCGCCACGCGGTCGGATGCGGCCTGGAACGTGCGTGCGCCCGGCTGGAGCAGTGAGACGTGCCAGAGCGGTGCGACGGTCGGGGACGTGGCGTCGGCGTCGAACGCGTAGACCGAGTCATGCTCCGTCGCCACGATCACGACATTGTGCACGCCGCCGTCGATGTGCAGTCCCGGCACGTACAGCGGCTGCGCGTAGATCTTGCCGTCCACCGGATAGCCGACCCGCTTGCCGAACCGGCCCGAGGTCAGCGCCGCCTGGCTGAGCTCGGGCTCCGCGTTGTCGAGCCCGAGCCGGGAGAGGTCGCCGCGCGCGGTGAGTACCGCGTCCGCCGGGCCCGGCTTGAGCGGAATCCGCGTCGCCGCCGCCGGATCAGGACCTCCGACGCCAGCGGAGCCGGACGGGAGTGCGGCCCGTCCGGGCACCGCCAGCACCTGGGCGATGAGCAGCACGATCACGCCGGCTGCCGCGCAGCCGGATAGGCCGTATGCGGCATGCCGCAGCGCACGCCGTCGCCCGAGGAACACCGGACCTCCCAAGGATACGAGTCCCTGTAAGTTAGGTTTACTAACCTTGTCCGGAACTTACCGCGCGTCCAAGGGGTCGTCAAGCGCCGGGAGAGAGAGGCCTAGGAGCGCGTCCGGGGAAGAGGCCTGCGAAAGCCTCTCGGCCTCGAGCTACCCGACTCCGACGGACTTGCCCGTGAGCTACTCGACGCTGGCGTCTGCCGGGTCGCTGTCGGCGTCGACGACCAGGTCGGGCTCGTCGGGCTGCGCGGGGACGACGGCGGACGCGGCGGGCTCGGCCGCGGTATCGGCGGTCCCGATCTCGGCGGGCCCGGCCTCCGCCTCGGCTCGCAGCTCCCTGATGACGGCCCAGGCGATCGAGATGAGCGGCACGGCGACGACCGCGCCGAGTAGGCCCGCCGAGATGGTTCCGGCGATCACCGAGACCGCGACCACCACCGGGTGCAGCCGGACGGACCAGCCCATCACGAAGGGCTGCAGGACGTGGCCCTCGATCTGGCCGAAGACCACGATCAGCACCAGCACGACGATCGCGGTCGTCACGCCTTGGCTCGCCAGGGCCACGACGGTGGCGACGGCCATCGCGATGGGGGAGCCGATCAGCGGGATGAAGCTGGCAAAGAACTCGAGCAGGATCAGCGGCAGTACGAGGGGGACGTGCAGCAGCTTGAGCGCGACGCCGACCATGATCGCGTTCGTCGCGGCCACGAGGATGATGCCGCGTGTGTAGCCCGCGAAGGTGTGCCAGGCGGCGGTGCCGCAGCGCTTCCAGGTCGGACGCACGGAGTCGGGCAGCTGGTCCTGGAACCAGTGCCACATCTTGTCGCCGGAGCTCGCGAAGAAGATCGAGCAGAACACGGCCAGCGCCAGCACGGTCAGCACGTCCACGATCCGGCCGGCGCCGTTCAGCGCCTGGTTGAGCAGCGTCGTGCGGTGTGCCGAGATGTACGAGGTGAGCTTGCCCTGCAGGTTCGACAGCGTGCTCGGGTTGACGTGGAACGGCTTGGCCTCCAGCCAGCGCTCGATCCGGGTCACGCCGCTGTGGAACTCGGTGTTGAGGCTGCCCGACTCGTTCGCGACGGAGTTGCCCGCGAACCAGAACAGGCCGCCGATCAGGGCGAGCCCGCACAGCGCGGTGAGCACCAGGGCGAGCGACCGCGGCACGAACCGGGCCAGCATGTTCACCGGCGGACGCAGCAGCGAGGCGAAGATCAGCGCGATGAACAGCGCCACGAAGATCAGCTCGAAGCGCAGCGCCACCAGGAACAGCACGTACCCGACCCCGCCGAGCAGCAGCAGCCGCCACGCGTAGTCGGAGACCTGACGCAGCCTGGGGCTGACCTCCCGCGGTCCGCCGCGCCCTTGCATCCTCGCCCAGCTCCTGCCCGTTTCGGTTCAACCCGCCGAGGCCAAGGCTAGCGGTTAGCCTGCGGCTAGGACCGAATCGCCCCCGACCAGGCGAATTTCCGGGCGACTTCCGAGTGATCCCGGGCGCGGAACGGCGGCGGTCAGCTCGCGGCGGCGGTCGGACGGGTCCGCGCGGGGGACTGAATGCTCCGGCGCATCGCGTTGAGCTGGGTCTGCAGCGCGCCGCGGCCCACGGCCTGCCGCGAGGGGGTGAGCGGGCTGACGGGCGTGCCGAAGTCGGCGACCGCCTCGGCCGCGCGCTGCATCCGGCGCACGCCGATCCACAGCGGCGAGTGGCGCAGGCCGTCCGCGTTGAGCTTGACCGCGATCTCCTTGGCCAGCGCCACGACCTGCCGCGCGGCCACCGACGTCAGGGACCTGATGAGCGCGAGGATCGGCGCGGGCAACGGTTCGGGCACGCCGATCAGCTCGTCGTTCAGGTCGCGCAGCGCGTCGACGAGCGCGAGGATCTCTTGCCAGGGCGCCGAGCCGACGATCGGCCCGCTCGCCTGCGCGGCGAGCTCGTACGCGTCGTCGAGCTCGGTGAGCTGCTCCGCGAGCGCGGCCGGCGCGGCCTCCCGGCCCTGCGGCGAGAGCGCGGGCATCGCCGGGAGTTCGAAGCTCGGGACCTGCCCGGCCAGCTCGCGGCGTACGGCCGTCGCCGCCATATTGAGCTGAATGTGGCGGCCGAAGACGCGCGGCCAGTCGGCGGGCTGTGGAACGTGCGTCGGGATCAGCGTTCTGCCCGCCTCGGCGCCGTCGTCCAGGCTGATCTGGTGCACGCCCGAGGCGGCTGCCGAGGCTCCGACGCCGACGAGCCGGCGCGGCCGGGCGATCCCGGCGGTCAGGCCCGAGCGCAGCGTGGCCGTGACCTCCCGCGCCTCCAGGCCCGCGCCGCGCGCCGCGCGGGTGAGTTCGACCTCGACCTCCGCCCGGTCCAGCAGGCCGCTGCCGACGAGCGTGCCGAGGTTGTACGCCGCCCTGTTCAGGGTGTCGTTGCGGGTGCCGACCCGCGCCGCGGCGACCCGCGCGATCTCCCGCTCCAGCGCGGTGCGCGCGTACGCCCCGCCGAGCTCGGCCCGCACCGGGCCCAGCGCCGACGCCAGCGAGAGCGGCTCGCCGGGCAGCGGCCGTTCCTCCATCGGACGCAGCAGTGTGCTGATCCAGTCGGGAAGCGGCGCGATCGGCGCGTCGTCGATCACCTGGTACTCCACACCGTCCACCCGCGAGCCGGGCGCGACCACGTAGCCCCCCGCGCCACGTGTGTCGATCAGCGGCCCGAGCCGGCGGACGGTGTTCCGCGGCGCCGCACCGTCGACCGGCGGCCGGAAGTACAGGTGCCGCCCGCCGCTCGGCGTGCTCACGGTGAAGGTGCGCGGCAGCTCGCCCTCGTGCCGCGCGGCGAGATCCTGCAGCACCCGCCAGCCGTCCGTCGCCCCCTCAGCCGCGCCCGCTCCGTTCTCCGCACCCTCCGCGTTCTCCCCGGCCTTCGCGACATCGAGGTCGACGACGACGAGGTCGCTCGGCCCGCACGCCACGCCGTAGTTGGCGCCAGGGCCCGGCGTGAGCTGCCGTAGCCGCAGCGGCGAGGTCGTGGCCGCGTGCTCCCAGTCCCGCGGCACGGCGGGAACCTTCGTCCCCGGTCGCAGCGGGAACAGCGCGAAACCCCGCGCCATCAGGTCGGACGCGGTACTGCGGTGCGATATCACGGACGCGTGCTGCTCGCTCATGGCAACCCCTCCTTCGAACAAGTGTGCTACTGATTCGCGCCGTAGGCAAGAGCGCTGCGCTAGTCTGCTGAGCGTGACGAATCCCGCCGACCTGGATCCCCAGGAGCGCAACCGGTTCATGATGAGCAAGATCCGCACCGACGGGCCGGCTCCCTATCAGGAGAGCCGCTACGTGCTGCGGGTGCTCTCGGTTCCCGGGCGCACGTCCGGAGAGCCCCGCCCGCTGCCGATCGCGGTCCCGATGGTCGAGGGGGAGCGCTACCTCTGCGCCCCGAATCGGCGCCGCGACTGGGTGCGCAACCTGCTCGCGGCGGGCGAATGCGAGATCGAGGGCGACCCGGAGCCGCGGCACCGCGCGGTGCTCGTCGAGGACGACTCGGCCGCGCGGGCGGTGCACACGTACCTGCTGAGCCTCGGCCGCCCGTCGACCGAATGGCCGTTCCCCAGCGGCGCGCCGGTGCCGGAGATCGCCGAGCACCTCGCCGAGATCGCCGTCTTCCGCCTGGAGCCGATCGCCGCCTGACCGGCGGATCGCCGATCGTCCGCGGACCGCTCGCTGACACGCCGTCAGGAATCCCGGGCCGACGGCGTGTTCTGGCGTTGGTATGAGGTCTGATCTGCGACCATGCGGCTCATGAAGATCATCCGTATTTCGGCGACGCTGCTGACCGCGATGCTGGCCATGTCCGCCGGCACCGCGAGCGCCTCGGCCGCCGCTCCGCGGGTCGCCGCCGGCGACCTGAACATCGCGATCACCCAGGGCTCGGCGACCGTGGTCAGCGGCACGTCGATCAAGTTCAAGGGCACCTACTCCTGCAACGACGCGCTCGGCGCACACGAGGTCACCATCGCCTTCGCGGTCGGCCAGGGCAACGGCGACGGCGGGCACACGGCCACGCTGAACGTCCCGTGTCAGGTCACGAACGGCGTGTGGTCCGCCACCGTGCCGTTCTCCGGGATCAAGACGAGCGCCGAGGTCGACGCCGAGGCCACCGTCGTCGACAACTATCTGCGTGCCACGGCCGACGCCCGGCTCGTCGCGCACACCGCCTTCATCAAGGCCAACCCGACCGCGACCGTGAACTCGAACGGGACGGTGACGATCAGCGGCACCTACGGCTGCTCGGACACGGAGACGGCCGACGTGATCGCCGAGGTCAACCAGATCCAGGCCGGTGGCGCGGCGGCGATCGGGGTCGCGGCGTTCACGGTCGCCTGCCCGGCGACCAACGCGCCGTGGAGCTCGAACGTGACCATGGCCCGCATCCCGATCTCCTCCACCAACCCGATCGAGCAGAGCTTCGACCTCACCTGGGGCGACGGCCGGGCGCGCGTCCTGTCCAGCGGCGAGCTCGGCTAGATTCGCAGGCCGGGCACGGAAGCAACGGACTCTGCGGCGCGTTGCCATCATCGATCACCGTGAAACGCAGATGGAGGCATCGTGCCGCAGAGTTCGGAACCCTTGCGCAAACTCGGATTCCTCACGATCGGCCTGTTCGACGAGGCCGATCCGCGGCCGGGCCACGAGACCACACTCAGCATCATCGAGCTCGGCGAACAGCTCGGCTTCGACAGCGCCTGGGTGCGGCACCGCCACCTGCAGTACGGCATCTCCTCGCCGGTCGCCGTGCTCGCCGCGGCCACGCAGCGCACGCGCCGGATCGAGCTCGGCACAGCAGTCATCCCGCTCGGCTGGGAGAACCCGCTGCGGCTGGCCGAGGACCTGGCCACCGTCGACATCCTCTCCGGCGGGCGGCTCAACCCGGGCATCAGCGTCGGACCGCCGATGCACTACGAGACCGTCAAAGAGGCGCTCTACCCGGACGCCGCGGACGTCGAGGACTTCGGCTACGCGCGGGTCGAGCGCCTGCTCGCGTTCGTGCGCGGGGAGAAGGCGAGCGACTTCAGCGGCACGGTCGGGATCGAGAACTTCTCCGACCGCGTGCAGCCGCACTCGGCCGGGCTCGCCCAGCGCCTCTGGTACGGCGGCGCCAGCCTGCGTTCCGCGCAGTGGGCCGGCGAGCACGGCATGAACCTGCTGACCAGCAGCGTCGTCAAGGCGGAGGAGTCGGAGGACTTCGCCGAGATCCAGCAGTCCCAGATCCGCGCCTTCCGCGCGCACCACCCGGACGGCGAGCGCGCCCGCGTGTCGCAGGGCCTTGTCGTCATCCCGACCGACTCGGCGTCTGCCGAGCAGAAGGCGAAGTACGAGGCGTACGCGGCGAGCCGCACGCCGCGCACCGCCACGCCGCAAGGCCCTGCGCGAATGATGTTCGCACGGGACCTGGTCGGCAACAGCACCGAGATCGCCGAGCAGCTGTACGCGCACGCGGGCTTCCGCGAGGTGGACGAGGTCGCCTTCGCGCTGCCGTTCTCCTTCGAGCACGCGGACTATGTGCAGATCCTCACCGACATCGCAACGAAGCTGGGGCCGGAACTCGGCTGGCGGCCCGCGTCGTCGCCATCGTCGGATTCGTCCTCGGCTCCGTCCTCAGCTCCGTCTTCCTGAAGGGGTATCCGTCCTTCCGAGCGCGCATCACGCCGTCGGCGGGCGCGGTGCTCCGGTCGGGTTGCTCAGCAGGCCGCCGGACTCGCCGACCGCCGTCAGCGGCGTAGCCACGTCCTCCAGCGACCTGCCCTCCGCGTCCACGCCGAGCGTCAACTCGACGATGGCTCCGGCGATCATCACCGCCGCGCCGATGAGGTAGCCGATCCACAGCGCCGAGTGGTGCTCCAGGTAGTTCGCCGTCTGCCCGGTCGTGTTGCCGATCAGCTTGCCGTAGAACCACGGGCCGAAGGAGCCGAAGCACTGCGCGATCGCGAAGAACACCGCGATCGCCTTCGCCCGCACCTCCACCGGGAAGATCTCGCTGACCGTCAGGTACGCGGCGCTCGCCCCGGCCGAGGCGAAGAAGAAGATGAAGCACCAGCAGATCGTCTGGGTGAGCGCTGTCAGCAGCCCGGCGTGGAACAGCATGGCGCTGCCGGCGAGCCCGATTCCGGCGATGAAATACGTGCCGGTGATCATCTTGCGTCGCCCGACCGTGTCGAACAGATGCCCGAGCAGCAGCGGCCCGAGAAGGTTGCCGGCCGCGAACGCCATGAAGTAGTAGGCGGTGTTGCCGTTCGCGACGCCGTAGATCTTCGTCAGCACGAGCGAGTACGTGAAGAAGATCGCGTTGTAGAGGAAGGATTGTGTGATCATCAGCGAAGCGCCGAGGATAGACCGGCTCGGATAGCGCCGGAAGAGCGTCTTCGTCAGCTCCCAGTAGCCGACGCTGTCCGCGGGCAGGATCTCGATGGCCTTCGACTCGTCGACGGGCTCGAGCGTGCCGCCCGACTGCACCGTCATCTCCTCGATTCGGGTCACCGCCGCCTCGGCCTCATCCACCCGGCCGTGCATCACCAGCCAGCGCGGGCTCTCCGGGAGGTTGCGCCGCACGAACAGGATCACGAAGCCGAGCACCGGGCCGAAAAGGAAGCCGATGCGCCACGAGTAGCTGACGTCCAGGTGCTTGATGACGGCGATGGTCAGCACCGACGCCAGGAACGCGCCGGCCCAGTACGTGCCGTTCACGGCGATGTCCACGCGGCCCCGGAAGCGCGCCGGAATCAGCTCGTCGATCGCCGAGTTGATCGCCGCGTACTCACCGCCGATGCCCGCGCCCGCGATGAACCGAGTCGCGTTCAGGTAGAGCACCCAGCCCTCGCCCCTGCCGAAGGTCAGCGCGCTCAGGCCGCCGCCGACCAGGTAGACGCCGAGCGTGATCATGAACAGGTTGCGCCGTCCCCAGCGATCCGAGAGGTTGCCGAAGAACAGCGCGCCGAAGACCTCGCCGAGGAGGTAGATCGTGCCGACGGAGAACGCGACCGAGCCGGTGCCCATGCCCAGCGACTTCGGGTCGGTCAGATACGGGCTGACGTTGCTCGCGATGCTGACCTCGAGGCCGTCCAGGATCCAGGCGACGCCCAGCGCGACGACCATCATCGTGTGGAAGCGCGACCAGCTCAGCCGGTCGATGCGTGCCGGGACCAGACTGCGGATCCCGCCGCTGAACGTCTCTGGTTTGCTGAGCGTGGCCATCGTGGGCACCTCGTTTCGCGCGGATCGGGAAGACATTTCGCGACATTCCGCAATGCCCCGATTACGTCCAGGGAAACGGTGGATGGCCGAGTGCGCAGCCCGGAAGCGCCGAACGCGTGAACCGGTGCGCCGGCTGTCTCATCACGGCGCCGCGCGCTGTCTCACAAACTCTTCAGGGATGTCCCAAACCGCAGGTCAATGGCTTGCGACCGCCCACGTTGTCTCACGACCCGGCAAACCCGTTGTCCCGCACCCGTCCGATGCAGCAGAGTCATGACCAGCCCACCCGCACACGCCACGGGGGCCGTGCTCGGGTCAGTCCCAACAGGGGAGTGCCGGTGTCGTCCCGCCAACGACGACACCGGCACGGGACGCTCTTTCTTCTTCGTTCCGTCTCATTAGACTCATTCCGGTGACACTCAACGAGCTGGTTCACGCGGTCGGCGGCCGGGTCATCACCGACCCCGACGACGTCCGAGACTTCTGCCACGACGAGCACTCCTACGTGAAGCCGGGCCGTCCGTGCGCGGTCGTGATCGCCGAGTCCGCCGCCGACGTGCAGGCGGCCGTCCGTTGGGCCGCCGAGCACCGGGTGCCGCTCATCCCGCGCGGCGGCGGGACGGGGATCGTCGGCGGCACCGCCACCACCGACGGCTGCCTCGTCGTCTCGCTCGCGCGGATGACCGCCATCAAGGAGCTGTCGCCGCAGGACGAGCTCGCTGTCGTCGAACCGGGCGTGATCAACGCGGACCTGGACCGTGCCGCGCGGGCACACGGGCTGATGTACGCGCCGGACCCGAGCTCGTACGAGACGTGCACGATCGGCGGCAACCTCGCGACCAACGCGGGCGGGCTGCGCTGCGTGAAGTACGGCGTGACCCGCGACTCGGTGCTCGGGCTCGAGGCCGTGCTCGCGGACGGCTCGCTGATCCGCACCGGCCGGCGCACGGTCAAGGGCGTGACCGGCTACGACCTCACCGGGCTGCTCGTCGGCTCCGAAGGCACGCTCGGCATCATCACCTCGGCCACGCTGCGGCTGCGCCCGGCCCCGAAGCACCCGCCGGTGACCGTCGCGGCCGAGTTCTCCAGCCTGGTCGACGCGGCCGAGGCGGTGTGGGCGATCGTGCGCGCGAGCGTCGGCCCGAGCCTGCTGGAGTTGATGGACCGCGCCACGCTCGAGGCGCTCGACGACTGGCGGCACATCGGCCTCGACGCGAAGACCAGCGCGATGCTGCTGTGCCAGGCCGACGGCCCGGACGCGGCCGCCGCGGCGCAGGTCATGGCCGAGTGCTGCACGGTGAACCGGGCAGCGGTGGTCGCAGTCTCGGACGACGAGGCCGAGGCCGCGCAACTGCTCGACGTGCGCCGGATGGCCTTCACCGCGATCGAGCGCATGGGCGCCTGCCTGATCGAGGACGTGTGCGTGCCCCGCTCGAAGCTGCCGGAGATGTTCGCCGCCGTCGAACGCATCGCCGCGGCCTATGACCTGGCCGTACCCACCGTCGCGCACGCCGGCGACGGCAACCTGCACCCGGTCTTCGTCTTCGACCGCGGCCTCCCCGAGATCCCGCGCGCGGTCTGGGACGCGGCCGAAGAGGTCTTCCGCGTCGCACTCGACCTAGGCGGCACACTCACCGGCGAGCACGGCGTCGGCACCCTCAAACGCCACTGGCTGGGCGCCGAGCTCGGCGACGCGACGATGGCCGCCCAACTCGCGATCAAGAACGCCCTCGACCCGCTGGGGATCATGAACCCGGGGAAGGCGATCTGATCGGGCAGCTTGCGGTCTCGTAGATCGCCGCTCCGCGACTGTGAAACAAGGCGCCGTCTGGTCAGCGCTCGCCTGGGGGAGCGTTGGCGGCTTGCGGTCGGTGGGTGGCCCTGCGCTGGCCTTATCCCGCCCGCGCCGCCCGCGCCGCCTGCGTGAATGCGATGATCAGGGGTAACACGCACCATATGCACGCTTATGAGCGGATCGAGGACGGACAGTACCGGAGCCACGAGACCGTGCAGCTATTCGGCTGGACGCCCCCTGTGACCTGCCTGTGCGGGCTCACCTCCGACCAGCTGACCCGCCTCGTGATCCCCGGCGGAACCAGGGCGAAGGTGGACGACTGCGCCGCGTGCGGACCCCGGCGGGCCGAGCGGTACGTCGACGTGCGAGCATCCGAAGGCGATCCGTGGCACTCGATCGCGCGCTCCGACCCGAGCCGCACGCTGTGCAGCGTGTCGGCCGGTGACGGCTGGGCCTTCTACCGCCCTACGGGGAGGCCGCCCAAGGCCGCCCGATGCGCATCCTGCGAACAGGTCCGCGCGCCCTCGGATCGGTAACGTCAGGCCGGAGCATCGGCTCCTACGTCCGGGCTGCCTGCGCCTGTTCCGTCGACGTCGGCTTCCCTTTCCCTGTCGGAGCCCTCGCCTACCATCGGGATATGGCCTCCGAATCCGTGCGTATCGGGCGGCACCTGCTGCGGGCGAAGGATCTTGCGGACGCGCGGTATGCCGAGCCGCTGACGGTTGACGACTTGGCGCGGGCGGCGGGGTATTCGCGCGCGCACTTCAGTAAGGAGTTTCGGCGGGTCTTCGGCGAGTCGCCGCATGCGTACCTGCTCACGCGGCGGCTCGAGCGCGCGGCGGCGCTGCTGCGGACCACGGACTACGCGGTGGCGGACATCTGCTTCTTGGTCGGGCTGCAGAGCGTCGGGTCCTTCACGACGAGCTTCGTGCGCATGTACGGGCTCAAGCCCACGGACTACCGCTCGGCGTTCCCGCCGGCCTCGCAGTTCGCGCTGGTGCCATGGTGTGTGCAGCGTGCGTACGGCAGGCCGAAGCACCGGACGTTTCGAGAAGACGCGCCGGAGCCCTCGAACTAGCGTTGAGCCCATCGACCCGACACCGGAGGCTGCTATGTCGTACCAGCTCGCGAACTACCAGGTATTCGTCACCGACCAGGACGAGGCCCTGGACTTCTACGTGAACAAGCTCGGCTTGGAGGTCCGCTCCGACGTGACTGTGGCGGAGATGGGGAACTTCCGCTGGCTCACCGTCGGTCCGGTCGGGCAGCCGGACACCGCCATCGTGCTGATGGCCATCCCCGGCGAGCCGGTCTTCGACCAGGAGACCGAGGGCCAGCTCAGGAACCTGCTGGCCAAGGGCGTCGGCAGCACGATCTTCCTGACCACCGACGACTGCAAGGCCTCGTACGAGGAGCTGTCCGGGCGCGGCGTCGAGTTCCAGGAGAAGCCGGAGGAGCGGATCTACGGGATCGACGCCGGGTTCCGGGACCCCTTCGGCAACCAGTTCCGGCTCACCCAGGTGCGCGCCGGCTTCGGGTCGTAGGCGACCGAGCCGCCGCCGAGCCGTAGCCGATCCGCAGCCGAACCGCCGGGCGGCCTACTACGCCTGCCCGCCCGGCGTGACCAGCCCCGTCTCGTACGCGTAGACGACGACCTGCGCGCGGCTGGCCAGGTTCAGCTTGGTCATCACTCGGTAGATGTGCGTTTTGACGGTCGCCTCGGCCAGCATCAGCTCCGCCGCTATGTCGGTGTTCGACAGGCCGGTGCCGACCATCCGCAGCACCTCCAGTTCACGGCTGGTCAGCTCGTCCGAGGGGCGGCGCGGCGCGGGATCCGGCTCTGCGGGCGGCTCGGGGGACGGGGCGGCGTCGGCTGCCGAGTCGTGCTTCTGCTGGAAGGCTTCGACCAGCCGCCGGGTGATCTCCGGGGTGAACGCGAGATCCCCGGCGGCGACCGCGTCCACGGCTGCGAACAGCCGGGCCGCGGGAGTGCTCTTCACGAGGAAGCCGCTGGCGCCCGCGCGCAGCGCGTTGTGCACGTGTTCGTCGAGGTCGAAGGTCGTCAGCACGAGGATCCGCGGCGGCTCGCGCCCGTCCCGCTCGGCCTCGGCGAGGATCTCCCGGATCGCGGTGATGCCGTCCATCCCGGGCATCCGAATGTCCATCAGGATCACGTCGGGGGCGAGCTCCGCCGTGGCCCGCACCGCCTCGAAGCCGTCCCGCGCCTCGGTCACGGCGTAGTCGTTCGGCGCCGCCCGCAGCAGCGCCGCGAGGCCCGCTCGCACAAGATCCTGGTCGTCAACCACGAGCACGAGCGTCACGGTCCTGATGATATGCGAGCGGCCTTCGGGGAGTCTACTTCCGGGCTTAATGGCAACCTCAGGATGACCGAGTAGCCGCCGCCGGGCCGCGGACCGGCCGCCAACTCGGATCCGCAGGTGGCCGCGCGCTCGCGCATGCCGATGAGCCCGAGGCCGGTGCCGCCGTGCCGCATCCGCTCCGGCAGCACCCCGATCGCGTCCCGCGTCGGCGGTCCTTCATGCCGCGGCGGCGCGTCGTTGAGCACGGATATCCGCAGGCCGGAGCGCTGATAGGCGAGGCGTACGCGCGTCTCGGCCCGGGCGCGCGCTTGGCCACGTTCGTCAGCGCCTCATGCACGATCCGGTACGCACACGCGTCGGCGCCCGGGGTCAGCGGACGTCGCTCGCCGGAGATCTCGGTGGCCACCGGCACGCCGGTGGCCCATGCCCGCTCGACCAGCTCAAGCAGCGGTCGAGGCTGAGAGCGGGCGTATATTCGAGTTCTGCCTCATCGCGTGTCGGGGTGTCAGGTCGTAGAACCGTCAACAGGTTGCGCATCTCGCCGACCGCGTCCCGGCTCGCGGCGGCGATCAGGCCGAGCGACTCGCGCGCCTGCGCCGGATCGGATTCGAAGACGTAGTGCGCGAGTTCCGCCTGGACGCTGATCACCGAGATGTGGTGCGCGTCAGCGTAGCGAACGCGGCGCTACGGGGTTCGTCGGGTGCTTACGCGCTACGTCCTGCCGAACAGCTGCCCCGCGCGCCGCAGCGGCGCGGACGCCATCGTGCCGGTGTAGTTCACGATGAAGTCGCCGTCCGGGTCGGCGTCCGTGGTCGTGGCGATGACGTTGTTCAACGAGTCCGTCATGTCGATCGGCTGCGCGGCCGCCGCCTGCGGCGAGCCGCCGTTGATCGTCGCGCCGGTGAAGCCGATCGCGCCGAAGTCGGGCAGCGTGGTGATGTCGTTCCCTGAGCTCACGGCCTCGGCGACGATCTCGGCGCTGGCGTTCTGGCCGCTCGGCAGCGAGACCGGGTTCCGCACCGTCCAACGCGCGGTCCAGTCCGTCAGCACCATGACGTACCTGCCGTGGCCCTGGGAGACGATCGAGGATGACATCCGGTCGCCGGCCGAGACCGGCGCGTTGTAGACCTGGACGCTGTTCGCCGGGTATGTCTCCCACCAGGCGAACTGCTGCGGCGTGCCCTTCGAGCAGTCCACGCCAGTTCCGTCCTGTTCGACGCTCGTGCTGCCCCAGCCGTCCAGGCCGACCCAGAACCCGACGATCCCGTTCGAGGTGCAGGTCACGCTCGGTTCGATCCAGTTCGCGGCCACGGAAGTGTACTTGCCGCCGGTCACCGCGTACCCGGCCCAGTTGGTGCTCTTCATCGTGCCCGAGGTCTTCCCGGGCGGGACGTGACGCTGCCGGACCGCGTGGGACAGGAGACTGAGGCTCCGCGCGGGCACGCTCGCGCGGCGCGCGTCCGATGAGGTTCGCGTGGTGCCGGCGGTGTCGGCAGTGCCCGCGGGACCAGTGGCGCCGACGGTGCCCACGGCGTCGGCCGTGCCCGCCGCGCGCGACGGGCACGCGGCGTGCGCCGTGTCGGTCCCTGCCGCGCAGGCCAGCGCGGCGAGCAGCACCGCGGAGAGTGCTCGGTTGTTCAGCATGCCTCGTCCTCGACTGTGCGGGCCACCGGAGTGACGCCTTGTCAGATATCCTGACAATCCGTACCCCGCCGAGATCAAGCCACGCATATACGCGCCGAGCGTCACCCGGCCAGCCGCAGCCGCCTGTCCGTATGCCGGGACTTCCGCGTACCCGAGCGAACCCGGCGTCAGGCCTCTTCGCGTCCGCTCGGCTGACGGCTCGGCAGCATCGCGAGTGCCTGCGAGCGCTGGGCGACCAACTCGGCGTAACTGCCGTCGCGTTCGGCCCATCGATGCATCTGCACACCCTGCACGAGGATCTCGTGCGGAGTGGGGTCGGTCCTGAGCAGGTCCATCACCTCGGTGGCGAAGTCGGCCAACGCGAGCGCGCGCGGATTGCGCTTCGCGTGCTCCGGTAAGGTGGCGACGGCCGGGGGGACGAGTTCGGAGACCTCGACGCCGGTCCCGTCGAGTTGTGCGCGCAACGCTTCGGAGTATGCGTGCACGCCGGCCTTGGAGGCGGCGTAGGTGGGCATGACGGGGAACGGCAGGAACGCGATGCCCGAGGTGACCGTGACGATCGTACCGGCGCCGCGTGCGATCAGGTGCGGGGTGAACGCGTCGATGACGCGGATGGTGCCGAGCAGGTTGGTGTCGACGGTCTTCGCCGAGTCGCTGAAGTGCGCGGGGTCGCGCAGATCCTCGGGGATCATGACCCCGGACATCGTCACGATCGTGTCGAGGTCCGGGTGGGCGTGCACGATCGTGTCCCGGGCACGGTCGATGCTGTGCTGGGCGGTCACGTCGATCTGAACGGTGTCGAAGCCGTCAGCGGCGAGCTTGGCGAGTTCGTCGGTCCGTCGGCCGCCGACGATGACGGTGCTTCCGGCCTCGGCGAAGCGCCGGGCGAGCTCGCGGCCGATGCCCGAGGTGGCACCGGCGATAAAGACAGTACGGTTGCTGATGTCCATGCACTACTCCTGGATCCGGAGCGCCGGCGGTGCGGCGACACGTTCAGTCTCGGCCCGCGGGCGCGGGCCGGGCAGTACCCCCGTCGTCCGTAGTCCTGGCAGGGCCCCCCTTCGCCGCGGGGCGCTGAACTACGATGCTGAGCATGGGTGATGACCGCGCCAACCTGCTCGGGAGCTATCTCCGTGCCCGGCGTGCACTGGTCACTCCGGAACAGGCCGGGATCCCCGCGGGCACGAATCGCCGCGTTCCCGGGCTGCGCCGGGAGGAGGTCTCGATGCTCGCCGGCATCAGCGCCGACTACTATCTGCGGCTCGAGCGCGGACGCGACCACAACCCCTCCACGCAGGTTCTCGAATCACTCGCGCGGGTCCTGCGGCTCGACGAGGTCGAGCAGGACTTCCTGCTCGGCCTGGCCGCCGCGCGCCCCCGGCCGCGGCGGCGCCGCAAGCCCGAGCGCGTGCCAGCACGGTTGCACCAGCTGCTCGCGAGTGTGCGGGTTCCCGCGTTCGTGGAAGGGCGCGCGTTCGACGTGCTCGCTTCCAATGAGCTCGCGGTCGCGCTCTCCCCACGCCTTCAGCCCGGGTACAACCGTTTGCGGTCACTGCTCCTGGATCCCGAGGAGCAGGCGTTCCAGCAGGACTGGACGCGTTCCGCCGAAGGATTCGTCGCCGCCTTCAGAAAGTCCGTCGGCGACGACATCGACGACCCGCGTCTCGTGGAGCTGGTGGGCGAGCTCGCCCTCGCGAGCGAGCGGTTCCGAGCCCTCTGGGCGCGCCACGACGTCCGCAGCCTGGACGGCGGGACCACCACCGTGAAACATCCCGTCGTCGGCGAGCTCCATCTGCACCGAGACAAGCTTCCCGTCGGCGATCTGCTGCTCGTGCTCTACTACCCCGACCAGGGCAGCGAGAGCGATGAGAAGCTACAAGTCCTCGCCTCCCTGGCTCAGACCACTCGCACCCCGCTGGAATGAGTGATGCGTGCTTGATCACCTCGGTGATCAAGCACGCATCAGCAACGGAACGCGCTGCCTACCTCATCATCACTGGTTGACGACGATCGAGTTGAAGTCCGGCGCGTACGCCGAGCCGTTCGAGATCTCGATCGTGTTCGACCCGGCCTGCAGCGGGAAGTAGTCGGTCACCGTGCCCGGCGTCGAGAAGCCGCCGGTCGGAGTGAAGACGTTCGTCTGCACCACCGTGCCGTTGACCGTGAAGGTCGCGGACCGGCCGGTCGTGCCCGACGTCCCGTCGCAGTACTCGATCTGCACCGGGTAGACGCCCGCCTTGCTGGCGTTGACGCTGTACGTGATCGTGCCGCTGTTGTTTCCGACGTACCCGACCTTCTCGCCGCCCGTGCACGCGCTGCAGCTTGCGGCTCCGGCGCCTCCTCCGAGCGTGGCCGAGGCCGCGAGGTACGTCGTCGAGGAGGTCGTCGGGTTCGTCGGCACGGTGACCGCGTCGAAGTCCGGTGCGTACGCCGAGGAGTTAGAGAACTCGATGGTGTTCGATCCGGCCTTGAGCGGCAGCGACACCGTCGTCGAGCCCGGGTTGGCGAAGCTGCCGGTCGGCGTGTAGGTCACGGTCCCCGCCGACGCGCCGTTCACCGTGATCGTGCTCGATCGGCCGGTCGTGCCGGACGTACCGTCGAGGTATCCGATCTGCACCTCATAGTTCCCGGCCGTGCTCACGTTCACGTTGTTGAACGTCAGCGTGCCGCCGCTGCCCACGAACCCGACCTTCTGGCCGCCGAGGCAGGAGTTGCAGCCCGCGACCGCGGCGCCACCTGACAGCGTGTTGGCCGAGGACGCGGCGAGGTACGTCGCCGAGCCTTGCGACCCGGAGACCGGCACGAGCTTCAGGATCTGCGAGGCTCCGGCGGCGAGCGTCACGCTGTAGGTGCCGCTGAGCGTGCCGGCCGAGCCGCCGGTCCACAGGTCCGTGGCCGCGGCGCTGCCGGTGATCCCGGCCGCCGCGAGCGAGACCGTCACCGTCTGGCTGCCGCTCCCGTTGAAGTTGAACAGGCCGAGGATGACGTCGCCGTTCGGCTCGGTCTTCGCGTAGGCCTGCTGGTTGACGTTGCTGACGATCCGTCGTGCGTCGATGCCGTCCTGGTCCACGGCGACGATGTTCGCGTTCTTCAGGTCGGCGACCTCGGTCGAGTTGAGCTGCGTCAGGTCCACGCCGAGCAGCAGCGGCGAGGCGGCCATCGCCCACAGCCCGTACTGCGACTGGCCTTCGGTCGTGCTCAGGCCGTCGGTCGTCGAGCCGTCGCCGAACTCGATCGAGTCGTAGTCGTTGAACGCACCCGGCCCTCCATACGGCTGCCACTGGGCGATCTGGGCGAAGCGGCCCTGGATGCTGCCCCACGTCGTGAGCGGCTGCGGGTTCCCGGCCGCGTTGGTGCCGCAGTAGCACTCGATGTCGCCGCCTGTCCGCCAGCCGTTCGAGTACTGCGCCCAGGTGGAGGCATTGGCGATGTCCAGGCTGTTCGACAGTTCGAGGTGGATCGGACGACCGGACTGCGCCAGCGCCGTGGACCACGCCTGGGTGTCGCCGATGTCGGAGTCGCCGACGCCGTCGAGCTTGAGGTAGTCCACGCCCCAGGACGCGAACTCGTCGGCCCACGAGTTGATGAACGCCTGCGCGCCGGCCGCGCTGTAGTTGATGCCTTGCATGCCGCCGCAGTTGTAGTTCGCCTCGCTCGCGCCGTTCGCGATCTCAGAGGCGGTGTACGAGGTGCCTTGGATCGGCGTGTTCTTGGAGACGGCCTGGTCGGAGATGCCGGGCGTGACGTAGAGGCCGAACTTGAGGCCGAGGGAGTGGACGTAGTCGGCGACGACGGCGATGCCGTTCTCACCGCTCGAACTCGGCGGGAAGCTGGTCGAGTTCGTCACCCATCTGCCGTAGGAGTCGACGTCCGGGCCCTGGCTGCCGGGGCAGTTGTACCAGAAGTCGTCGACGTTCACGTAGACGTAGCCGGCCGACTTGAGACCGCTGGAGACCATCGCGTTGGCCTGAGCCTCGATGTTGGCTGCTGTCGGATCGTGTCGGATATAGCTCCAGCTGCTCCAGCCCATCGCGGGCGTCTGGCCGACGCCGTTGGACTCGGCCGCGGCCGGCGGGGCGGCGGCGAGGGTGCTTGCGCCGACGCCGGCCAGTGCGGTGGTGGCCGTGATCAGTGCGGTAAACAGCCCGGACCAGCGGCGCCGGGCGCGCGGGACGGGGGAAGGCGGGTGCGACGGCATTGACGGACCCTTCGTGGGTGTGTGTGGGACCTGATTCCGTTCTGCGGTGCAGTGAACTACCGGTCTGGACCAATGTCAATAAATGTTGGAAAACGTCTTTTCGCGTGCTTTCGGGCCGAGGTCGGCGGTGCCTGCCATGATGGAGGGGTGAGGCGAGCCGAACGCGGCGGGGCGATGGTGCCCGAGCTGCCGGAGCGGGCGAGCCAGTGGGCCGCGCGCGCCGAGCTGGCCGAGCGCGCGGTCCGGGTTCGTCACCTGCGGCGGCTCTGGGCGCTGCCCGGAACGCTGCTCGGGGTGTCGAGCTGGCCGGCGTCCCCCGCGCAACGGGTGTTCGGTCCGTGGAACTACTGGTGGCAGGCGCACGTCCTCGACTGCCTGGTCGACGCCTACGTGCGCAGCCCCGACCCCGCGCGCCGAGCCCGCGTCGCCCACTTCGTCAACGGCATCCGCAGCCGCAACGGCAAGGACTTGCTCAGCGACTACTACGACGACATGGCCTGGCTCGCCCTCGCCCTGCAGCGCGCGGAACAGTACGTGGGCGTTCGCAGGCCGGGCGTCGTGGAGCAGTTGGCGGGCGCGCTGAGGCACGGCTGGACGGACGACTCCGGCGGCGGCATCTGGTGGCGGCTGCGCGACAAGTACGACGAGGACTTCAAGAACGTGCCCGCCAACGGCCCGGCCGCGATCCTCTTCGCCCGGCTGCACGACGAGCGCGGCTTCGACACGGCGCGCTGGATCGAGGCGAACCTCGTCGATCCGCAGACCGGCGTCGTCTGGGACGGACTGCACGTCGGCGGCGACGGCTCGATCCGGGAGGTCGAGAAGGCCACGTACACGTACTGCCAGGGCGTGTACCTCGGTGCCTGCCTCGAGCTCGCGAGCTGGGGAAATGACGGCCAGTCAGGCGTTTGGGCGGAACGCGCCGCGCGCACCGTGACGGCCGTCGCCGCGCATCTGACCCCGACGACGCCGCCCAACGCGCGCCTTGTACTGCTCGGGCAAGGCGGGGGCGACGGCGGACTGTTCGCCGGGATCCTCGCGCGCTACCTGGCCCGCGCCGCGCTCACGCTCCCGGAACTCGGCCGCGACTACGAGCCGGAGGCGTTCCTCGCCGCGGAACTCGTGCTCCACTCCGCACGCGCGGCCTGGCGCAACCGCGCCGCAGCCCCAGGCGGCCCGCTGTTCGGCCCCGAATGGTCCCG